>NZ_JBHUHX010000009.1:0-130944 GCF_042682685.1 Thiorhodococcus fuscus | reverse complement strand
ATCGACCCGTATCCGGACTTTCAGTCCGTAGCTTCAACCCACCAGCTTTAGCTGGTGGTTGTTGAGTATGAATGGTGCCAATCATAAGGTTTCTGGCTTTTCTGCATACCCATTCCAAATATTCGGCAATGGATGGGAGAAGGTGATGCCAAAAGAGGGAGAGCTACCCTTCAAAGGCGACACGGAAATTGGGAATGATGTTTGGATTGGCTATGAATCTACAATTATGCCGGGAGTCAAAATTGGTAGTGGTGCGATCATAGCGAGCAAGTCGGTCGTGGTGAATGATGTCCCCGCTTATGCTGTTGTAGGTGGTAATCCAGCCAAGGTCATCAAGTATCGATTCGATGAAAGTGTAATTAGCGAGCTGTTAGAGATCGCTTGGTGGGATTGGTGTGCGGAAAAAATTACTGAAAACCTTGAGGCGATAGTCGGTTGTGACCTCATTGCCCTTCGGCGGGCGAGTGGCTTATAAAAGCACTATAGAGCGATATCGAGGGCGCGTCTTGAAATCAACGTTGCGTCAACCATTATCGACGGAGTTCCAGGGACGATTTCCGGTTGGCAGTATCCGTAACGACTGAACTCGGCCGGAGGAATCGAAGAGAGAAATTACATAAAATAATTCGTTATTTATGGAGAATATGAAATGGACATTTCAGTAAGAGAGATGTTGAAGGAAGAGGCGTCTGCGCGGCTCGAACTCTTAGAGGCAGCGACTCAGGATCTTCGCAGAACCTACCAGCCGCGAGCCAGTGGCGGAAGATGTGCTGTTGAAGCGACCGGCGTGCTTGTTGCACTAAATGGAAGCGCACTTGTTGGCACGGCTGAATATATTCAGAAGGAGCATCATGTCTATCTACAGGGCATCGCAGTTCATTCCCGATATCGCGGTCAGGGTGTCTGTCGTGCTCTTGTGCTGGCAGCCGGAGAGATAGCAAAGAGAAATGGTCTGCCGACGTTGGTCTTGTGTGCTATCGAGGAGACTGGGAACGTTGCAATATTCGAAAAATTAGGTTTTGAAATATCGAGCCGTGCAATTGCTCAAAATCATGTTAGCCCTAGTGGCGGTCCAGTCACCCAGGTCGAGATGGAGTGGAAACTGCGAGACATGCGAATACAGTCGATCGCATAAAGCGCCGTAGGGCGCAATAGCGCAGCGTATTGCGCCGTATGTCTGAAATTCCAGTATGGCTCTACAGCAGCTCCCCCGCAGAGACTCTCAACCTGTTCGTCGACTCCACCGGAGATGGATCCACCAGGGCATTTGGCTGTCCCCGGATCGGTCAAGTGTATTCGGAAGCTAGAATTCTGTCTGGATTTGCTCCGATCGAATAGCTCGCATACCTTGTTCCACTTTGGATTGAAGACCGCGCCATCGGCAACGGAGCCGATCATTGTTCTTTCTTGCCTGGCTGGAGAATCATGACAACCGCCAGTGTCGAACTCGGAGATACGCGATGGAATCACATCCCCGGCGTCTGAAATGGGTATCGGTCGTCCTGATCCAGGCGATTCTCGCGGGCACGGCTTGCGCCCAACCGCCGAGCCACATCGACCGATATGCCTATCGATGCGAGAGCGGCGCAACGCTTATCAGTGCCTATGACCCGCAAACCGACACCATGCGGGTCCAGTATCGCGATCAGGTGCTGACGCTCGTACCCGTGCGTTCGGGCAGCGGTGCCAAGTTCGGCGGCTCAGACGTGCCTTGGGGCTGGTGGAGCAAGGGCACGGAGGGCTTTGTCTTCGGTTATGCCGCTGACGGGACGGATGACGAGATCCTGGATCGTTGCGGTGACGGCGAGATCCTCGACGAGGACGTCCAGGAGCCGTCCGAGTCGTAGCGCCAATGGAGCCTGACCCTGAATAGCGATGTCATCGCCTTACGGAAGGCGCCGCGAACGAGGAGGCCGGTCCTCTGGTCCATCTGACCTTCGGGATCCCCGAAACCGATGCCGTCGCCTTCCAAGCGACCTGCACCGCACATTGCCTCGCTGAACCGATTCAGCTCGTCAAACGACGGCTGATCCACTGGGCGATGGGCATGGACGCCCGCGTTGGGGCACGAACCGATGCAGCGGGCTCGGTCTCTTTGGTTGCCCCGAGTATCTCACTCGCCATTGCCACCGCGACGGCTCGATCACTCCGGTCGATATCTTCAGCCAGCATCTCGATCTCGATGGCGTCGAGTGCAGTTGCGCGCTGGTCCGGCCGATGACGAACGCGTGGTGGACCGAGAAGACGCTGCGGGAGAGCGAGGCACGACTCGCGCAGATTGATCGATCATCAAGCTCGCAATAGGTATATCCCGGATACTCCGACCATGTTCCGTATTCTCAAACAATCGCTCACCCCCGGCGTCGTCACCGAGCCGGTTTCGGACCCCACAGATGCCGAACTGGAGCGCATCGGCGTCGAGCTGCGCCGGCGCATCGATGCCCGCTTCGGACGCAGTCTGGCGATTCGCCAGGTGGATGCGGGCTCCTGCAACGGCTGCGAGCTGGAGATCCATGCGCTCAACAATCCCTATCACGACATCGAGCGGTTCGGCGTCCACTTCGTCGCCTCGCCCCGTCATGCCGATGCGCTGCTGGTGACCGGTCCGGTCTCGCGTCACATGGAGACCGCCCTGCGCCGCACCTGGCGCGCGACGCCCTCGCCCAAGTTCGTCATCGCTGCGGGCGAATGCGCCTGTACCGGCGGCGAGTTCGGTGTCTCCTACGCGAGCTGCGGGGCGGTGGAGAACGTCATCCCGGTGGACGTGAAGATCTCCGGTTGTCCGCCGGCGCCGATGGATCTGCTGCAAGGGTTGCTGGCGGCGCTGCGAGAGGGATCGGCATGACCGACTCGCCGGGCCTTTCGATCCTGATGTACCACCAGGTCGGCGAGTTCGCGCCGATGAAGGCGCATCGGGCGAATTACTGCGATCGCCGTCAGTTCGCGCACCAGATGGCATTCCTGGACCGGTTCGGTTATTCGGTGCTCGGGCTGGAGGAGGCACTGTCCTGTCTGAGCGGGGAGCGTCCGACGCCGTCCAGGGCGGTGGTGCTCACCTTCGACGACGCCTACGACAACTTCGCCGACCATGCCCTGCCGGTGCTGCAGCGGCACGGCTTTCCGGCGGTGCTCTATGCCATCGGCGGCTGGCTCGGACGCGGGGCCGAGTGGTTCGGCAAGGATCCCGGTCGACCGATTCCGACCCTGATGAGCGGCGAACGGCTGCGGTCTATGCGCTCGGCCGGAATCACCGTTGGGTCCCATACGCTCAACCATGTGAAGCTCGCCGAGGTCGACCGGGCGGCCAAGGCGCGCGAGCTCTCAGAGAGCAAGTCGGCGCTGGAGGACGTGCTCGGCGAGCCGGTCGAGCATCTCTGCTATCCCTTCGGCAGCTTCGATCTGGAGACGGTTCATTTGGCCGCCGAGGCGGGCTATCGCAGCGCCACCACCTGTCTGCGCGGTGCGGCCACCTCGCTCGACCATCCGCTGGTTCTGCCGCGCAAGGCCATCTCTTACGGCGACAACCTGGCCGGTTATTGGTGGAAGCTCGCCATCAAGAACGCGCCTAAGCCGGCGTTGGCCGAATGGCGCGCCACGCTCGCCCGTAGGTAGCGAGTAGCCTGGATGGAGCGCAGCGGAATCCTGGGTTGGCGCGATTGCTTCCGTGTGTGACGGGCCGGCCTGTTCTGGTCAGAGTGCTTGGCCTCAAGCTAGACTGATCGCCTTTCTGCGCTGAGACATTCCGGCCTTGAACGCTACCCGATCATCGTTCTTCCCCGATTTCTCCCGTGCCTGCGTCCTGGTGGCGGGCGACCTGATGCTGGACCGCTATTGGACCGGCGCGACGCGGCGTATTTCGCCGGAGGCGCCGGTGCCCGTGGTGCATGTGGATCGGGTCGAGGATCGGCCGGGCGGGGCGGCTAACGTGGCGCTCAATCTGGCGGCGCTGGGCGCGCGGACCCTGCTGACGGGCGTCACCGGTGCGGACGAGGCGGCCGATATCCTGGCCGAGCGGCTCGCCGACCACTCCATCGAGACCCGACTGCATCGGCGCGCGGATCTACCCACCATCACCAAGCTGCGGGTGTTGAGTCACCATCAGCAGTTGATCCGGCTCGATTTCGAGCAGCCGCTGACCCCGCTCGGCGAGGATCCGTTGCGGTCCCTGGTGGCCGAGTTGCTGGCGGAGGCGGATCTGCTGCTGTTGTCCGATTATGCCAAGGGCACGCTGTCCGATCCGCAGGCGCTGATCCGGCTCGCGCGCGAGCTGGGCAGGCCGGTCCTGGTCGATCCAAAGGGGCGCGATTTTCTCCGCTATCGGGGTGCGACCCTGTTGACTCCGAATCGGAGTGAACTGGAAGAGGTCGTGGGTGTCTGTAGCGACGACGCCGTTCTGGTCGAGCGGGCACGCAATCTGCGCGCCGAACTGGATCTGGACGCCATGCTGGTGACGCTCGGCGAGCGTGGCATGCTGCTGGTGCGCGCCGCTGCCGAGGCGCTGCATCTGCCGACCCAGGCGCGCGAGGTCTTCGACGTGACCGGCGCGGGCGATACGGTGATCGCGACCTTGGCTGCGGCGCTGGCGGCTGGGGTGGAAATCGAGGAATCCTGCGCCCTGGCCAATTGCGCCGCCGGGCTCGCGGTCGGCAAACTGGGCACGGCGACCGTTGGGGCGAGAGAGCTGGAGCGCGCCTATCTGGGCGCCGAGTGGCACGCCATCCTCGATCAGGAGGCGTTGGTCGCGGCGGCGGGCGAGGCGCAGGCGCGCGGCGAGCGTTTGGTTATGACCAACGGCTGTTTCGACATCCTCCATGAGGGCCATGTCGCCTATCTTCAGCAGGCGCGGCGGATGGGCGATCGGCTCATCGTCGCGGTCAACGACGACGCGTCGGTGCGGCGTCTCAAGGGTGAGGGCCGGCCGATCAACGGGGTCGAGCAGCGCATGGCGGTATTGGCGGGTTTGGCCTCGGTGGACTGGGTGTGCGCCTTCGGCGAGGACACACCGGAATCGCTCATCTGCCGGGTCAAGCCGGATCTGCTGGTCAAGGGCGGGGACTATCGCCCGGACCAGATCGCTGGGGCCGAGTGCGTCCGGGCCAATGGCGGCGAGGTGCGGGTCTTGGAGTTTCTTCCAGGACGTTCGACCAGCCGTATCATCGGGGCCATCCGCGACAGTTAACTTCCTGGTCGACTCATGCCCTTTAGGCGATGTGGTAGGCCTGGTTCTCCGCTCCGAATCCCATTCGATAGGAACGCAACATGAATCCCTTCGTGGCCTTGAAGGTTTCCCACCGGCTGTATCTGATCTATGCCATCGTCATCGTCTTCGTGCTGGGAATGTACGGCGCGGTGGTGCTCTCGATCGGCGGACTCGAACGCATGTCTCACGAGGCGTTCGACCAGGCGGCCCAGGTCGATGGGCAGGCGCGTGAGATGCTGGCCGAATTCGATCGGCTTCTCGGTCTCTTGCATACGACCATGCCCGTCTTCGTGTTGCTGCTGACACTGGCACTGTTCGCTATCGTGCGCTCGATCACCCGGCCGTTGCATGAGTTGGGCGCGGTGCTGGGCGATCTCGCCAAGGGTGGCGGGAGCATGCCCGATGCTCTGGAGGTGCACGATCGGCATGAACTGGGCCAGGTGGCCCGCGCGCTGGAGACCTTCACGGCGGGCATTCGGGGCGTCGTTCGGCGCGTTCATGGTCACAGCGCCGAGGCGATCGACACGGTTTTCCATCTGGAGGTCGAGTCGCGCGAGGCGCTGGTGCGGGTGGAGCAGTCCGCCGACCGCATGAATGGCATGGCGGCGGCGACCGAGCAGATGACGATGACGACCGCGAGCATCGCCCAGAGCTGCAGTAACGTGGCCGAGCGTTCGCGCCAGGCGAGCCAGACCGCCGCGCAGGGGGCCGAGGTGGTTCGGGAGACGGTCGATACCATGCAGGCCATCGCCGCGCGCGTGCGCGATTCGGCCGAGGTGGTGGAGGGGCTGGGGGTTCGATCCCAACAAATCGGCACCATCGTCGGCACCATCAAGGAGATCGCGGATCAGACCAATCTCCTGGCGTTGAACGCGGCGATCGAGGCGGCGCGCGCGGGCGAGCTGGGACGTGGATTCGCGGTGGTGGCGGACGAGGTCCGCGCCTTGGCGAACCGCACCAACCGGGCGACCCAGGAGATCGGCGAGATGATTCAGTCGATCCAGGCGGAGACGGCCACCGCCGTGGATTCCATGCACCAGGGGCTGACTGAGGCCGAGCAGGGCTCGGATGCGGCGGTACGCTCGGGGGCTGCCTTGAGCGACATCCTCGACGGGGCGCGGGCGGTCAGCTCCGAGATCGATCAGATCGCCGCCGCGGCCGAGGAACTCGCCGTGACCAACAGCGAGGTGTCCCGCGACATCGCCGAGATTAATGCGCTGACTCAGGAGTCGCTGCACCAGTCCAGACGCGCCGAGGAGACGGCGGGGCGCCTGATGGGGATCTTTCAGGAATTGCAGGGGGCGTTGGGTCGCTTCCGCTGCGAAAACGATCTGGACAGCATCGTCCACAAGGCCAAGATCGCCCACATGCTGTTCGTGCGCCGCATCAAGCTGCACCAGATGGGGCAGGAGCGGCTCGATGCTGGCGCGCTGCCCGATCATCGGCATTGCGAATTCGGTCTCTGGTACAAGGGGGCGGGTCAGACGCGGTTCGCCGACAATACGGCGTTCCAGGAACTCGATGGCCATCACCAGCGGGTGCACGAATTGGGCAAGCAGATCGTACAGGCACACGATGCGGCCAATCAGGTCCAAGCAAACGCGCTCTATGAGCAGATGATCGGCGAATCCTTGCAGCTTCAGGGGCTGCTCGACCGGTTGGCTGCTTGATGGATGAGCGCACCGATGGAGAACGGGGATTGAGGCTCGCGACGCGGGGACTCTATACCCTGATCCTGCGTCTGATGCTTCCGCTGGCGCTGCTGCGGCTCTATTGGCGCAGCATCAAGGCGCCGGCCTATCGCAGGCGTATCGGCGAGCGGTTGGCCTTGGGGGGGCGTGCGCCCAGGGCTGGAATCTGGATCCACGCCGTCTCGGTGGGCGAGGTTCAGGCGGCGGGGCTCTTGATTCGCCAGTTGCTCGAACGGTTTCGCGATGAGGGCATTCTGGTCACCACCACCACGCCCACCGGCGCGGCGCGGCTCGGTGAGCTGTTCGGGGACGGCGTCGCACACCGTTACATGCCCTACGATCTGCCGGGAATCGTCGGGCGCTTTCTCGACCAGGTGCGTCCTCGGTTGCTGATCGTGATGGAGACCGAGATCTGGCCCAACCTGTTGGCGGCCTGCGAGCGGCGTGGCATTCCGGTCGTGCTCGCGAACGCCCGCCTATCGGCGCGTTCGGCCCGGGGCTATGCGCGCGTGCCCGAGTTCACCCGCGAGACCCTGCGGCGCTTCACCCTGATCGCGGCCCAGAGTCAGGCCGATGCCGATCGTCTGATCGAGCTCGGCGCGCTGGGTGAGCGGGTCCGGGTCACCGGAAGCATCAAATTCGATCTGCGCCAGCCCGCCAGTCAGCGTGACTGCGCCGAGGCGATACGCCGATTGTGGGGGCAGCGCCCGGTGTGGGTGGCGGCCAGCACGCACGAGGGGGAGGAGGCGTTGCTGCTGCAGGCCCATCGCCGGTTGCTGGAGCGCCTGCCCCAGGCGCTCTTGGTGCTGGTGCCGCGCCACCCCGAACGCTTCGATCGCGTCGCCGCCCTGGTCGGACGTCAGGGGTTCGGTCTGGTCCGGCGCAGCCATCAGGATGCCTGCAACGAAGAGACTTCGGTCTTCCTCGGCGACACCATGGGCGAGTTGCCCGCCTTCCTCGCGGCGGGCGACGTCGCCTTCATCGGCGGCAGTCTGGTTGCAGTCGGTGGTCACAATCTGCTGGAGGCGGCGGCCTGGGGCGTGCCTATTCTGGTCGGACCCCATACCTTCAATTTCGCCGCCATCACCGAGATGATGCTGGAAGCGGGCGGCGCGGCGCGGGTCGCCGATGCCGAGGCGCTCGCCGAGCGGCTTGGAGTCTGGTTGACCGATGCGGCCCTGCGCGCCGAGGTCGGCGCGCAGGGCCAGGCCGTGGTCGAGCGCAATCGGGGGGCGTTGGAGCGCCTGCTGGCCGTGATCGACGAGGCGCTGGTGAATAAAGCCGTCAGCTGCCAGCCTCCAGCGGCCAGCTCGTTGCACGCAGACCCCTGAGCTTCGAGTCAGACTTTTCTGTCCTTGATGGCTCGGTGAAGGTTCGAGAGGCGACGACCTCGGCAAAATAACCGCTGGGGGCTAGTCGCTGGCGGCTGGAAGCCTTTACTTGAACAACGACCAGACGTCGCGGAACTGGGCGTCGGTCGAGTCGCCGATCCACTCGAAGCCGACCGATTCGGTGCAGACGACCTGGATGCCGCTGTGGCGCATGCGCTGGAGCACATTCTGCTTGTAGAAGGCCTTGCGCGAGATGATGGCGTCTTCCGGGACGAAGACCTGGTAGCCCCAGCGCTGGAGTCCTGAGACGGTCTGCGAGATGCAGATGTGCGCCTCCATGCCGACCACCACCAGCTGCCGACGCTCGGGATGGGAGGAGATATTGCGCTCGAAGCCTGGTGCGGTGCAGCAGGAGAAGGCGGTCTTTTCGGTCG
The DNA here is from genome assembly GCF_042682685.1 of Thiorhodococcus fuscus. Lineage (NCBI taxonomy): Bacteria > Pseudomonadati > Pseudomonadota > Gammaproteobacteria > Chromatiales > Chromatiaceae > Thiorhodococcus > Thiorhodococcus fuscus. The sequence goes on along the minus strand of NZ_JBHUHX010000009.1, from coordinate 122,288 downwards.
GGTCCGCCGTCTCGGGCATGTTGTCGCGGATGTCCTTGATGATCGGACCGAGACCCTTGGAGTTGTGCTGGGTCGCGAAGACCGGAATCTCGAGAATCTTGGCGGCCGTCACCAAGCGGTTGATGTTATCGACGACCCCTTCCAGTTCGTCCTTGGCCATGGCGGCGGCAAGCCGCTCCTGGGCGTCGATGATGAGTAGCTGCGAGGATGCCCGTTGGCACAGCGGCATTTGGGCCTGATTGATGCTCATGTCGTGTGTCCTCCGACGTTTACTACTTTTTTATCCCCTGAGCGGGGGTCGGAGGAGTGTGCGCTATTAGCCAGGTAAAGATCAAGAATTGATCTAGGTAATGCTTGACGGGCGATTGCGGGCCGCCGAACCCGGGCGATGGGGCTCGGCGGTATCCGCGAGGCCGTTGGTCAGAACGCGAATCCGGCGGGTTCGGTGACGTTGCGGAGCGCGGGCACGCTGGTCTCGAACAGCGGCTGGCGGCGGAAATCTCTCTTGGAGAGTCGCGTGATCAGAATGGCGTGCATCAGCGGATCCTCGCCGATGACGCAGAACAGCCGTCCGCCGATCGCGAGCTGATCCTTGAGCATGTCGAGCGATGCGTCGGTCGGCATGGAGCCGGTCACGGCGATCGCCTCGAAGGGGCCGTCCGCAACCGGACCAGCCAGGCCGTCGGCCTCGCGGATCTCGATGCGCTCGAACTTGAGCGCCGCCAGTCGCTCGCGGGCCTCGGCGGCGAGGGTCGCATCGATCTCCAGGCTGAACACGCGTGCGCCGAGCCAGCTCAGACAGGCGCTGACATAGCCGCTGCCGGTGCCGATCTCCAACACCTTGTCGCCCGGTTTCACGGCCAGCGCTTGCAGTAGATGCCCAACGATCCTGGGGGCCAGCATGCTGGCTGCGGAGCCGATGGGGATTTCGATATCCGAGTAGGCCAGACCGAGATAGGCATCCGGAACGAACGGTTCGCGCGGGATCTCCGTCATCGCCTCCAGTGCACGATCATCCAGAACACCCCAGGGGCGGATCTGTTGCTGGATCATGTTGAAACGTGCGAGCTCGATACTCTCTTCCATCTCGAACGGGTCCCCCGATGAGTCGGTTTTGCTAGGCGGCCAACGAGCTTAATAAGTTTGCCAGGGATCGGCAACCAGCCGGCTTCCGTCTGTGCGCAAGGCGCTCACTCGGCGACCTGTGCATATCCCTGACTGCGCACGCCCTGGAGCATGGAGTCGACTTCGTCGGTCGAGACGCCGAGCATCTGCAGCGCCTCGGCGCCGAGGCGTAGGCTGCTTTCGATCGCCTCGGGATAGGCGCGGGAGGCGCCGGCACGCAGCAGGTTGCCGCAGGCCTCCAGGTCGCGAGCGCGGGCGATGACAGGGACCCGTGGGAAGGCGGTGCGGATGTGCGAGACCGCGCGTAGCGCGGTGGGTCCGTGGTCGATGGTGAGAATCACCAGGGCAGCGCTTCCGACATGAGCGGCCCTCAAAAGCTCCAGATCGCCGATGTTGCCGTAGAAGACGGCGCGGCCGTCGCGCACGCCCCGTTCGACGTTCGCCGGGTTGCTGTCGAAGGCGATGAAGGGGATCTGATTGACCTCCAGCAAGGTGGCGACGGTGTGCCCGACCCGACCGTAGCCGCCGATGACGACGCGTCCCTTGGGCTGAATGCCGGTCGTCTCGAAGGTGAAGTCGACCGGTGCGTTTTTGCGCCGCTCGGCGCGGCGCGCTAGGGCGTCTCCGAGTTTCACCAGCAATGGGGTCAGCAGCATGCTGATCGAGATGACGCCGACCGCGATCACGAAGGTGTGCGAGTCGATGATCCCGAGCGTCTTGGCGAAGCCGAAGAGCACGAAGCCGAACTCTCCGTTCTGGGCGAGCAGGACGGCGAGTCGAGTTGCGGTTCCGCGCGGCAGGCCGAAGAGGAGGGCGATGCCGAAGAGCACAACGAGCTTGATCGTCAGGATCACCAGGACATGCTGGGCGAGGAGCCAGGGCTCGTCGGCGATGGCCGGCAGGTCGATCGACATGCCGACGGAGACGAAGAAGAGGCTCATGAGCAGCCCCTTGAAGGGCTCGATGTGGGCCTGGATCTGGAAGCTGAAGCGCGAGGTCGAGAGCAGCATGCCCATCATGAAGGCGCCCAGGGCCATGGAGAGTCCGGCCTGGTGCATGGCCCAGGCGGCGAGGAAGACCGCCAGCATGACGACCAGTGCGAACGCCTCGCGGTTGTTCTGGCGCAGCAGGCGCTCGAGTGCGAAGGGCACCACATAGCGTCCGAAGACGATGACCAGCGCGAGCATGCCGACGACGGTCAGTGCCTGTTCGGCGAACGGTGGCGTGGCGGCGGTTCCCAAGTCGGAGAGCAGCGGCACGATGGCCAGCATGGGCACTACGGCCAGGTCCTGCATCAGCAGCACGGCGAAGGCGGCGTTGCCGTGACGGGTCGCGAGATCGCCGCGCTCGTGGAGCAGTTGCATCACCAACGCCGTAGATGAGAGCGCCAGGGTCAGCCCGATCAGAAGCGCGACCCGCCAGGATGGTTCGTAGATGGAGACGTAGGCCGAGATCGCCAGGCCGCTCAGCAGGATCTGAATGGTCCCCAGCCCGAACACCTCGCGGCGCAGCGCCCAGAGTCGCTTGGGTTGCATCTCCAGTCCGATCATGAAGAGCAGGAGGACCACGCCGAGTTCGGTGAAGTTGCGCACGTCGTCGACGTGCGCCGTGACGTAGGGGCCGGGCGAGTGCGGACCAACGACGATGCCGGCCACCAGTAGCCCGAGGATCGACCCCAGCCCGAGATGTTTGAAGAGTGCGACCGAGATGGCGGCTGCCGAGAGGAGCACGATGGCCGAGAAGACGAAGCTGCTGAGTTCCATGGTCGCTACTCTATTGCAAGAATGCCGGCCGAGGGGTTGTGCATCGGATCGGGCGAGATACCCCTATTATATTGGGTGAATCCTGCGTCTCGGGCGGAGGATCGAGATGGCGTACATGCGTTGCCGCCGAATCCGCTCGACGCCCGTCCCACGCCCTGCCTCTGACCGAACATCCGCGCGGGGCGAGTCCGGCCGCGCTCAGATGAATGTTTCGGCCATCTCAGCGAGATTGACCCGTGCGCGCAGACGGCGCGAGAGCATGAACGAGCCCATGAACTTGCGGTGCAGGAAGAGCGTTTCCGGCGCGGGTGCGGTGCTGAAGACGCCCGAATGGAACATGGCTCGGCCGTTTCGATAGACCCGCTCGAACAGGTCTGAGGTGGCGAAGTCGTATTGTCCAGGATGGCGCAGCGGTTCGGCGGCCATCTGCAACAGATCGAGCATGGTGTCGACATGCTCGCGCGGATCGTCCTCGCCGACATAGCCGATCGCCACGCAGGCGGCGCGCATCCCCTCGCGGTCGCCGTCGATGGTGGAGCGGGCCAGGTTGCGGAAACGTTCGACCAGCTCGGGCGAGACCGGTTTGGTAGCGCCGAAATCCAGTAGCGTGATGCGCCCGCTCGACGCGTCGTAGAGATAGTTGCCGAAGTTGGGATCGGTCTGGACCAGGCCGAACTCGAACAGCTCGCGCAGGGTGAGCCGCATCAGCGACTCGGCGGCGTGATCGCGCTCGGCGCGGCGGTAGTCCGGGCCGGAGAGACGGTCGATCGAGACGCCTTCGGCGAAGTCCATGGCAAGGATGTTGTGGGTGGTGAGGTCCTGGTGCACGCTCGGGATGACGAGATCCGGATCGTCGCCGATCAGTGTCCGGTAGCGCTCCAGCGCCTCGGCTTCGGCGGCGTAGTCGGCCTCGCGGTGCAGTTGGCGGCGGGCCTCGTCGAGAAAGGGGGCGATATCGACGCCTTTGGGCGCCATTCCGAGCGAGCGGCCGAGGAAGGCCAGGTTGTCGATGTCGCTGTCGATGCTCTCGCGCACGCCCGGAAACTGGATCTTGAGCGCCAGATGCCGGCCGTCCTGCGTCTCCGCCCGGTGCACCTGACCGATGGAGGCGGCGGCGATGGGGGTGAACTCGAAGCGTTTGAAGCGGCGGTTCCAATCGTGGCCGTACTCGCCCTCCAGAACCTGTACGAGTTGGCTCATCGGCATGGGCTCGGCGCTGTCGCGCAGTGCGCTCATGATCTCTGCCGTCTCGGCGGTGAAGACGTCGGAGCCGTCCATCGACATGAGCTGACCCATCTTCATCACGGCGCCGCGCATGCGGGCGAGCCGGTCGGTGAAGCGGCGGGTGCGATCGGGCGAGAGCTGGATGCGCGCCGGCTGGTCGCTGTTGCGGCTACGGGCCAGGTCGACGAGCCCCTTGACGCCGATGCCGGCGGCCAGATCGCCGGTCGCGCGACCCAGGTGCCAGAGTCGGCTCAGTCGTTTGCTGGGAACGGCGGTTCCACGGGGGCCGGACGATTCGGACATGGGATGACTTCCTGAGGATGCGAGTGCTGTGCGGCTGCCGAGAGCCACGGGTCTGCTGCCGATAGACCCCTCGGTCAAGCGGCGGTTCCCGTTTCGACCACTCCCCGTGGTTCGGTGTGTCGCCGCCGGGATAGAACGATCGCCTGATCCGGGAGTCTTCGCGACAGGGTGCGAAGTCGTGCTTGTTGCGAGAACCGGGTTGCCAGAGTGCGTTTTTGCGCGGATAATACCCTGTTCTTCTGCATGTCGTCCCAAAGGTTGCATTAGGTCGGCCTCGAGGACGCTCCCTTCCCTTCGAGGCCCACCATGGATACCCCCGACACGAGCATCAGCTTCGGCGAACTCGGTCTTGCGCCCGGCGTTGAACAAGCCGTAAAAGATCTCGGTTACGAATCCCCGACCGCCATTCAGAGTCAGTGCATTCCCCATCTGCTTGCCGGGCGCGATCTGCTCGGTCAGGCCCAGACGGGCACCGGCAAGACGGCGGCCTTCGCGCTGCCCTTGCTCAGCCGGGTCGACCCCTCGCTCAAACAGCCCCAGGTGCTGGTGTTGGCTCCGACCCGCGAGCTGGCGCTCCAGGTCGCCGAGGCCTTCCAGCAATATGCCACTCACCTGCGGGGCTTCAACGTCCTGCCGATCTATGGTGGTCAAGGCTATGGCTTGCAGCTGAGTCATCTCAAGCGCAACCCGCAGGTGATCGTGGGTACGCCGGGTCGTGTCATGGACCACATTCGGCGCGGAACCCTCTCGATGGACGGCATCCGCACACTGGTGCTGGACGAGGCCGACGAGATGCTCAACATGGGTTTCGCCGAGGACATCGATTGGATCTTCGACCAGGCGCCCGCAAAGCGCCAGGTTGCGCTCTTCTCGGCGACCATGCCGCCGGCGATCCGCAAGGTGGCGCAGGAACGGCTCGTCGACCCCGTCGAGGTGCGGATCGCAGCCAACTCCGAGACGGTCGATACCATCGATCAGCATCACTGCATCGTCACCCGCTTTCACAAGCTCGACATCCTGACGCGCATCCTGGAGCTCGAGCCCTTCGACGGCATGCTGATCTTCGTGCGCACCAAGAATGCGACCACGGAGCTTTCGGATAAGCTCAAGGCGCAGGGCTTCGCGGCCGAGCCGCTCAATGGCGACATGAACCAGGAGATGCGCGAGCGCACGGTCGAGCGGCTCAAGCAGGGGCAGCTCGACATCCTGGTCGCGACCGATGTCGCCGCGCGCGGTCTGGACGTGGATCGCATCAGTCACGTGGTCAATTACGACATCCCCACCGATCCGGCGGCCTATGTGCATCGCATCGGTCGCACCGGGCGTGCCGGGCGCTCGGGGCGCGCCATCCTGCTGGTCGAGCCGCGCGAGCGCGGTTTGCTCAAGGCGATCGAGCGTACCATCCGGCGCAGTGTGCCGCCGATGGATCCGCCGTCCGCCGAGGCGCTCAGCGAGTCGCGCATCGATCGCTTCATCGCCGACGTGCGCAAGACGATGAACGAGCAGGACCTCGATTTCTTCTATCGATTGCTCTCCCGTATCGGTCAGGAGCAGGAAATCGAGATGATCGATGTGGCCGCCTCCCTGGCCTATCTCTATCAGCGCGAGCGTCCGCTGGACGTCAAGGAAGATCTGCCTCGGCCCCAGCGTCGAGAGTGGTCGGACGAGCGTCCGCGTCGCGGCGAGGGTCGCAATCAGTCGCGCGAGGGTCGTTCGCCGCGTCCGGAGCGTGGCCCGGGGCGGCGCGACAACGAGAACCTGGTCAGCTACCGCATCGAGGTCGGACATCAGCATGGGGCGACGCCGCGCGAGATCGTCGGCGCCATTGCCAACGAGTCGGGTCTGGAAGGCCGCTTCATCGGTCGCATCAACATCCAGAACGACCATTCGATCGTCGATCTCCCGGACGGGATGCCGCGCGAGGTCTTCAGTCATCTCAAGCGCGTCTTCGTCTGCGGTCAGGCGTTGCGCATCTCGGCCGCTGGAGCCACGAGCGAGGATTCCCCAGCGCGGCGCACCTGGGAGCCCCGTCAGGACGCGGGCGCGTCGCGCTTCAAGGGCGGCCCGGGTCAGGGCAAGCCGAAGACCTTCCGGCAGTCGGGCAATGTCCGTCGTCAAGCCGAGGGCGCTGGGCCGCGTAAATCCTTTGGTAGCAAGGACTCCAAGGGTTTCCGTGGCGATCACGGACCGGGCGGCCGCAAACCGCGCGATTGAGCTTGGCTGACCCGAGGGGTGCGTGCGGTCTGGAAGGCGACGGCTCTGTCGTCTTTGCGACAGTGCGTACCCCTTTGCACGAAATGCGTGGTCTCCCGCGCGATGCGTTTCGATCCAGGCATTGGATCGGCATCGGCGGAAGCCCGCAGCCGATTGAATCGGCACGATAAACGCCCGAACACACCTCGTTCTTCGTTTGATGGCAGATTTCTTGCTGAGCTTCAGTGATTCGTTAAGCTGCTCAGGGGTAAACCGATGGTGTCTGCACGACTTGAATCTCTCGCGAACGAGGTGGCTCGCGGCGAACTGGTTCCCTATCTGGGGGCCGGCGCTCTGACCGGCTCCGTGGATACGTCCACGGGCGAGCCCATTCCGGCCGATAGCGACAGTCTGATTCTGGCCATGAACAACGGTCGACCCATGTCCCCCCGTCTCATGTGGGAGTTCTCGCGCGCGGCCATGGATGTCGAACTCAAGCGTGGGCGTGGTGCCGTCCACCGTTTTCTCGAAGCGACCTATGCGACGCGTTCCTGGACGCGTGCGCCCCTGCACGATTGGTTGCGGTCGATTCGCCCTCGCTATCTGATCGACATCAACCGCGACCTGCAGCTGCAGGATTCCTATTCCGACGTGCCGCACACCCTGGTTAGGGGGATCGCCCGAACCGGCGGCACGGACTATCGGTTCCGAATCCATGCCTACGACGGGACGGTTTACCGCGAGGTGGCGCAGGAAGCGGTTGACCCGAGTCTGCCGATCCTGTTCAAGCCGATGGGCAGTCCGCGCCCGGACTCCACTTACATCGCGTCCGACGCCGACTATGTGGATTACATCACCGAACTGATGGGCGGCTTTGCCATTCCATCCTTCATCAAGGCCTATCGGCCGGGTAAGCGCTATCTCTTCCTCGGGCTGAGCCTCAACCGCGACACCGAGCGGATGGTGATGTCGGATATGATCTATGCGGCCGGCTCACCGGCGGGCTGGGCCTTGATTCCCAATCCTACCGACAAGGAACGCCGTTTCTGTGCGACCAAGGATGTGGAGATCATCGAGGCCGATATCCCGGATTTCCTGGCGGCGGCCGGAACGCTGGACCCGATGGGCGAGCTGATTCCTGTCGCGCATGAGAGCGGCTGCTGATCCGTGTCCGGTGACCGGATGACATAGCGGAGGGACGAATCATCGGCGGGCCGATTCGGACCTCGGACCGATACCCAGGCTCGTCGATTTGGCCAAGGAGGATTCATGGCCCTGATCGAGGATTTCGAGGCACGCTTTCTGTTGGGCATGCCCGCCATGGACCGGAACCACCGTGAGTTCGTCGATCTTCTCAACCGCATGGACGGTGCGTCGAACGCGAGCTTCGCCGATCTCTTCGGTGAGATGGTGCTTCACACCCACGCCCACTTCGCAGCGGAGGAGGCGATGATGCGCGAGACGGCCTTCGGCCCGATCGCCGAGCATCGCGCCGATCATCAACGCGTCCTCGGCGACCTGGAGCGGTTCGCACGGCAGGTGCGGCGCGGGCAGGTCGCCATGGCGCGTGCCTATGTGATCGAGCAGATGCCGGACTGGTTCGCCCAGCACGCACTTACGATGGACAGCGCCCTGGCGGCCCATCTGTGGCGTGATGCGCTCAGGAAGGGGCGGCTTGCTGAGTGCTCGTCCGCTCGCCAGGCTTGAGGCTCAGCCTCAGATTCCCGCCCTGGTGCGGGGATGCCCGCACCAGGGCCAGAGCCTGCGCTCGGCAGGCCTTGGCCGTCTCCTTGTCCAGCGTGTTCATCCAGCGCTTGGGGATTGCCTCGGGACCGTAGAGCGCGCCCGCGATCATGCCCAGGATCGCCCCCGTGGTGTCTGCGTCGCCTCCTCGATTGACCACATCCACCAGCGCCGATTCGAATGAGTCGGTCTGCAACAGCGACTGGATGACGGCTTGAAGGGTTTCGACGATATAGCCGCCGGGATTCTCGGTGCGTTTGCGGTCGTAGCGGAAATGGGCGTCGGCGTCGACGAGTTGTTTGGCGAGCGTCGCCAGATCGATGACGGTTCCGCCCAGCAGGGCGGTCTGGACCATGCGGATCACGGCGAACGTACCGAGATCGGACAAGGCGTTGTGATGGGTGATGTGGGCCTGGAGGCGGTTGGCCGTGTCGACCTCGTCGGGCGTCGCGCCCAGGGTGTAGAGCGCGATCGGCAGGGCGCGCATGCAGGCGCCATTGCCGGCGTCGTACTCGTTCTCCGGGACTTGGGTCTGTCCGGTGCGCCGATAGAGACTGATGCCGCGCCGGACCGTGTGTCCGATGTCGACCGGTTTGGTGCGCATCCAGTCGCTGAAGGACTCGGCGATGGCGACGGCATCCAGGCCGCCTGCGGCGAGCAGGCTTCGGCCCAGCGCCAGGTTCATCTCGGTGTCGTCCGTTACCCGTCCCTTGCGCAGACGCAGCCAGCCGCCGCCGATGATGTCGCGGTGCTCGCCGTACTGATCCCGGATCTCGCGCGGGGTGAGGAATTCGACGGTCGCGCCCAGGGCGTCGCCGACGGCCATGCCCAGATAGGCGCCGATGGCGCGTTGCTGTAGCCGGTCGCTTTGGCCTTGGATGGGCGAAGAGTCAGTCGGATTCGAAACAAACATGGTAGTCGACGCAGACCTCGCAGGACGGGGAGCGGCAGACATAGATGCCCTCGGCCTCGCACAACTGCTTGTAGAGGAAGCGCTTCCACTTCATGTCCTTGGTGTTGCGCTCGGCCAGGGTCGGGAAGTTTCTGTTCATCAGGGCGGTCAGCTCGGGACGTTCCCAGAGCCCGAGATCCTGCCACAGATGGTCGCTGGCCATGCAGCCGGCGGCGACGACGCTGGCCATCCAGACCTCGGAGAGGGTGCGGTTGGCGCGATGCGTCAGCATGAGTTCGATCAGTTCATCGCGCTCGTCCTGGCGCGCGTCGGTCAGAGGTTGGCCCGAGTCGATGGCGCTGAGCACGTCGGGCGAGACGCCCGGGAAATGATGGGCCATGAGATTGCGAAAATCGCCCAGATCCAGCCCCAGCCAGGCGGGGAGCGCACCGCCACCGGCGGCGCGCGTTGCGATCATCGCCGCGAAGGCTCGATCATTGCCGTCCCCGGCCGCACGCACCATCAATCGGGCGAAGACGCGATCGGCTTCCCGCGTCAGGTCGTAGGCCAGGGTCGACATGATCAGTACTCCACGAGGATGTCTTCGTCGCGAACGATCATCTGGCAGGCCAGACGCCATTCGCTGGGCATGTCATCGAGCGCCAGGCGTTCGATGTCTTCCTTGGTCAGTTTGCCTAGGTGGCGCAGAACGGTCTGCTCCTTGTCGGTCAGATGATATCCCATCCGCTGTTGCTTGTTGTCGACGCTGGACACGCGCACGACGCAATTGCCGCACTCGCCGTCCTGGCAGTCGTGATGGACCGGGATCTTGTGCTCCTTGGCCAGCTTGAGCAGCGTTTCGGTGTGGCTTCCCGCCACGGCATAAACGGTCTTGTCCTTGTACTCGGGGTTCGAAAAGGTTACGAGTGGCACGATACTTCTCCCCTGTATCAGGCGGGCTTGACGCGGCAGTCGCCGAGGATTTGGGCCTGGCAAGCAAGCCGATCGTGACGACCGGCCATATTCTCGCGCAGGACCTTTTCCTCGAGCACGGACGGCTCGGTCAGATTGTTCCAGCCTTCCTCCACATGCATCATGCAGGTCCCGCAGTCGCCCTCGCGGCAGCCGTAGATGACACCGGCGCCGATCTTCTCGGACACCTCGATGACACGGGTGCCGGCTGGTACGTTTACGGTCTGGCCGATGTCCGAAAAGGTGATTTTGGCTTTCGCCATGACGTCAGACTCCTATGTTTCGATGGTTGATTTGGTCAATGGCTGGCGATCGGCGGGCCGTCCCGGGACAACCAGGGGGCGTCGCTTTTCGGTCCATTTCCCGCTCTCCCGGACCCGAATCCCCGAGGGGCGCCGGACAGGTTCTCCTCTCCCTCGGACGGGAGAATGACCGTGGGAGAGGGTGCACAGCCTAGCCAATCGCATAGGCTCCGCAGGTCGAGTCAAGGTCCCGGACCTGTTCAGCCCAAGTCGGCGAAATCGATGACTCGACCCTTCTCTCCACTCACGATGGCACCGGCCAGCGCACGTCCGAAGTCGCGGCACTCGGCCAGTTCCTCATCGGTCGGGATGAGTTTGATGCGCAGCCCCGCCACCGGAACACGCATCTTCAATCCGCGCATGCGGTCCTCGATCATGCGTACCGCCTCGCCGGTCCAGCCGTAGGAACCGAAGGCGGCACCGAGCTTGCCCTTGAGCTCGATCACGGCGAGCGAGGAAAGCAGGTCCCAGATCGGCTTTACCGCGTCCCCATTGATGGTTGGCGATCCGAAGGCCAGCGCGTCGGCCGATTCGACCAGGTCCACGAAGGGCTGGATCTCGCCGCCTTCCAGGTCGTAGAGCGAGACGCGCGCCCCGGCCTCCTCGGCACCGGTGCGAACGGCCTCGGCCATCCGCGCGGTGTTGCCGTAGGAGCTCATATAGAAGACGACCAGCGTCGGGTCCTCGTTGCCGATCCGCTCGGCGAAGGTCGATGTCGAGAGTTCGCGATACCGGGTCAGATAGCGTCTGGGCCGGTCGCGCAGAATGGGGCCGTGGGTCGGCGCGATGATCTTGAGCGGCAGTGGTTCGATCAGCTTGAGGGCGTCCATCACGTGCGTCTTGAACGGTCGCATGATGTGCGCGTAGTAGTAATCGAACGAGAAACGGAAGTCCCCGCACTGCTCGTTGAACATGCGGCTGTCGCAGTGATGACAGCCGAAAATGTCCCCGGAGAAGAGCGTCGCTTCCTCGACCAGATAGGTGCATTGGGTATCCGGCCAATGCAGAAAGGGCGTATGCAGGAAGCGCAGCGTGCGGTCGCCGAGCGAGACCTCGTCTCCGGTGTCGACGGTCTGGTATTCGAGCGGATGCTCCTCGCTCGGCTTGAGCAGCGCCTTGAGCATGGCCGGCGCGCGGACCGAGATATGGAGCCGCGCCTGGGGTGCGCGACGCATGAGTTCGGGCAGCGCGCCCGTGTGGTCCGGCTCAAGATGATTGAGCACGATGACCTTGATCTCGTCGTAACGGGCGACCGATTCCAGCCGGGCGAAGAAGTCGTCGGCGAACTCCGCCTTGACGGTATCGATGACGGCGACCCCATCGCTCCCGCGCACCAGATAGGCGTTGTAGGTGGTACCGTTGGCCGTGCGCAGGATGATGTCGAAGGTGCGCAGTCCCGGATCGAGCGCACCGATCCAATGCAGACCGGGCCGGATCTCGACCGCCTCGGTCGCCTCGGCCATGCCGTTTCGGGAAGTCGGCGGAAGGTGCGTCATCGTAGATCCGCCTCGGCGCTCGGCAGATCGCAATGGGGATCCGGCCCCGTCTGCGAGCAGGACTGCAGGTCCTGGCCCTCGGTCAGTTGCACGCCCAAGGCATCGAGCAGGGGATCCGCGTCGAAACCGCAGCTTACCCCGAGGTCGCACTCGATCAGGGGACGGCGGATCAGTAGCGGATCGGCAATCATCAGGGATAGGGCGGTCGCCGCATCGAGCGCACCCGGCTCGACCTCGCCCGCCTTGATGCGGGGCGCGGTCGGATTGAACCAGTCGCGTACCGGACGCTCGCCGAAAAAGGGACGCAGCCGCTCCGCCGTCCAGGACTCGGTCAGCAGATTGCGCACGCTCAGGCGGTGGCCGAGCGACTTCAGCAGTGATTTCTGCTTGGCGTTGGAGATGCATCCCGGCTTCTCGTAGAAGATCACGGACCTGCTCACGTTGCCCTTCTCCTCTTGTCAGTCTGTTCGATGAGCCCTCCACCTGGATGCGGCGCGGCGCTCGTCATGATTCGGATCGCCGAGTTCGGCCGTCCGATGCCGGTCGTCCGTTCGACCTGAATGCGACACAACGCGATTCTGTGTGGCGTTCAACGCAATCCCGCTACGCAATCGATGGTGTTTCGAGTTCGCGCCCTGGATCAGCGGGCGCGGATTTCGGCCTGGGTCGCCGCCAGGCGTTCGGGTGGGATTCCGGTCAAGGAGCCTGGCGGATTTACCGCGCGTCCAGCCGCGTCGAGAATCGCCCCCTCGATCGGACAGATGCTTGCGCATTGAGGCTCGGCGAAATCGCCGTCGCATTCGCTGCACTTCTTGGCGTCGATCAGGAAGTGCGGTTTGGCCGCGACGATAGCCTTGCTCGGACACAGGGGCTCGCAGGCCCAGCAATTGACGCAGCTTTCGATGATTGTCAGTGCCATTGTCGCGTTTCCTCTCAGGCCGACATGCGTTGTTCGGGGGCGGGCGCGCTGTCGAGGCGGCCCGATTCGAGCATCTCGCGATAGACCGTGGCGACGGCCTCTTCGATCGGCTCGATCGCGTGCTCGCCGTTCGGGGTGATGCCTGCGGCCTCCAGCATGCCCCAGGGCTCATAGCCGATCTTGGAACAGAGCACGACCTCGCAGCCCGACAGCGTGCGAATGGTTTTTTGCAGCGTGGTCTCCGCGTCCCCGCAGGTATCGCCGCCGGAGCAGTAGAGATCGACCTTACGGACCCCGATGAAACGCACGTCCGTGCTCGATGCCTCGTAGACGAGGAACTCGCGGGCATGGCCGAAATGCTGATTGACGACACCGCCGCCGGTGGTGGCGACCGCCATCAGCACCGGACGCGTTTCGGTCTTCTTGGGGGCCGGTCGCTTGAGCGAGGCGAGCGAGACGAAGACCTCGCCGCTCTGCTGGCGTTGGGCCGCCCGATTGGCCTCGATCTCGGCATGGACCTGGGCGCGGCGGGTCATGGCTGCGGCGTAGTCGATCTCCATGGTTTCGATCTTGTCGAGGGTGAACTCGTGTCCCCGATCCTCGCCGAGCATGCCGACCGCATCGGCGCGACATTGGCGGCAGTGGCGCATCATGGCCATATCGCCGGCGCAGGCGTCCTGTAGGGTCTGAAGCTCCTCGTTGGTCGGGCCGCGCTGGCCCATGAGGCCGTAGAAGGTGCCGTGCTCGGGCTCGGCGATCAGGGGCATCACGTTGTGCAGGAAGGCGCCCTTCGCCTTGACGACGCGGCTGACCTCCTTGAGATGCGCGTCGTTCACGCCGGGGATGAGCACCGAGTTGACCTTCACCAGCACGCCGCGCTCGACCAGCATCTCCAGACCCTTCTGCTGCTGTGCGATCAGGATCTCGGCGGCCTTCCGGCCCTTGATGCGGCGGTTGTTCCAGAAGATCCAGGGATAGATCTTGGCCCCGACGTCCGGGTCCACGCAGTTGATGGTGATGGTGACGTGTTCGATGTTGTGCTTGCAGATCTCGTCGACCAACTCGGGCAGGGCCAGGCCGTTGGTCGAGACGCAGAGACGGATGTCCGGGGCCTTCTCGGAGAGCTGGCGGAAGGTCTCCAGTGTGCGCTCCGGGTTGGCCAGCGGATCGCCGGGGCCGGCGATGCCGAGCACCGTCATCTGTGGAATGTTGGCCGCGACAGCCAGCACCTTCTTCACTGCCTGGTCCGGGCTCAAGACCTCGGAGACCACGCCGGGGCGGGATTCGTTGGAGCAGTCGTACTTACGGTTGCAGTAGTGGCACTGGATATTGCAGGCCGGCGCCACGGCGACGTGCATCCGCGCATAGTGATGGTGCGCATCCTCGGAGAAACAGGGATGGTTGTTGACCTTTGCGCGGATCGCCTCCGGCAGATGGGCGAGTCGGTCCGTGCTGCTGCCGCAGCCGCTCGATGCGCAACCGCCCTGGCTCTTTACCTTCAACTCCATCACGCTGCCTCCAGAGAATCGGGGGCGCCCGCCCCAGTGGATCGAAGAATCTGATCCAGGTGAAAGCAATTGTCATGCCTGCGTGATGAAATTTATTATGAGATTGATTTTAATAAATTTATTCTGTGCCGTTTTTCCACGTTGTGAGGATTACGACAGGTCTCTGGGCGAGCGCTTGTGAGAATCGGAACAGCTGACGACATCCCTGTCGAACGGGTGGTCGGCGGGCGCTTTCGGTCGGTGAGGCCGTGCCGTCAGTGACGGCGGTTGGGCAACAGCTTCATCCAATTGTCACACTGTCGAAATGGTTATTCGTTAGATTTCCTGCGTCAAACCAAGGGGGACCGCTTGGGATTTCCCCTCGATTTTTTCGCCGCCCCGGTTTTCGGGGCGGTGCCCATCTCTATTTGCAGGAGTTGAGCAAATGACCCCGACACATTCGATTTCCCGGCTATTGGCCGTGGCGGCGCTTTGCTCCGCCAGCTTGGCCGACGCTGCACCATTGGCGAAGTATGTTTTCTTTTTCCTTGGCGACGGCATGGCGAGCGGCCAGATCCAGGCGACCGAGGCCTATCTGACCACCAAGAACGGCGGTTCGGCGACCAAGGCGGTCGATCTGCTCAACCCCGACAATCGCCTGAACATGACCAAGCTGCCCGTCCAGGGCATGCAGACTACCTATGACGCCGGTGCGCTCATGACCGACTCGGCCTCGGCCGGTACCGCCTTCGCGACCGGTATCAAGACCAAGAGTGGTGTCCTCGGCATGGACGAGACCCTGACCACCAGCTACAAGAGCGTCGCCCAGCTCGCCCACGAGCATGGCCGCAATGTCGGTATCCTCACCAGCGTCTCGCTGGATCACGCCACCCCGGCCGCCTACTACGCGAGCGTGACTAGCCGTGGCTACATGAACCAGATCGAGACCCAGCTCGCCGAGTCCGGTTACGACTTCTTCGGTGGCGGCGGCCTTGTCGCCCCGACCGGTGCCGCTCGAAGCGGAGACTCCGAGAACAACATCTGGGATCTGCTGACCGCCAACGGCTACACCGTGGTCAACGATCGCGAGTCCATCCTGGCGCTGAAGGGTCGTGGTGCCCCGGAGAAGGTCGTCGCCATCAACGAGACCCTGGACAACTCCTCCGCCATGCCCTACGCGATCGATCGTCCGGCGACCAATCTCTCGCTGGCCGAAATGACCGAGGTCGCGATCGAAAACCTCTACGCGAAGAACAATCGCGGCTTCTTCATCATGGTCGAGGGCGGCAAGGTCGACTGGGCCTGCCACGCCAACGACGCGGTCGCCGCGATCAATGACGTGCTCGACTTCGACGCGGCCATCGCCAAGGCGCTGGCCTTCTACGCCAAGCACCCGAACGACACCCTGATCGTCGTAACCGGCGACCACGAAACCGGCGGCATGACCATCGGTCACGCGACCACGGGCTATAGCGCCCATTACGACAAGCTCTTCGGTCAGTCGAACAGCTTCGAGTATTTCGCCGCCAATCAATGGGAGGCCCACAAGGCGAAATACGAGAGCGGCTACGACTGGACGGCCGACGACAATCTCTCCTCCAACGCCGAGATGGTCGCCCTGCTGAAGGATGACTTCGGACTCGTCTGGGACGACCTGAACGACTACCAGAAGGAGAAGCTGGAAGACGCCTACGACATGTCCATGATCGGCGAGAACGACAACAGCGGTGCCGAGAACACGCTGTTGTACGGCAGCTACGAGCCGATCGTCGTCACCATTACCCACATCCTGAACGAGGTCGCCAGCATCGGCTGGACGTCCTACTCCCACACTGGCGTTCCGGTACCCGTCTTCGCGCAAGGAGGTCAGGCAGATCTCTTTGCCGGCTTCTACGACAACACGGACATCGCCAAGAATCTGTCCAAGGCAATGGGCTTCCGGGAGACCCTTCCGGTCGTCAAATAAGACCTCCCGCCGTCTCCGTTTCCCGCCATACGGCGCCGTTCTCGCGACGGCGCCGTTCCTGTTTACCGGACCGCCACGGCGTCGCGCGAGAGACGGCGGTTCGGCCATGGAGCCTCGATGAAACCCTTTCGATTTGTTTTGAGCCGAGACTGGCTGTTCGCCCTGGTCATCGCGCTCATCTGCGGTCTGCTCGCCTTGATCGATCTGTCGCCCGTGCCCTCCGCCGAGACGGGTCTGCACGCGCGCGCCCTGGTTACCCAGGTCGACAACAGTCAGGTGCGGGTCAATCTCATCGTCAAGACCGAGGATCAATTCCTCATCGTGCGTCTGCTCGACGGTCCATACAAAGGTCAGGAATTGGCGGTCACCAACATCCTGACCGGCAAGATGGAACTCGACGAGTTCTACGAGGAGGGCCAGGTCATCCTGGTCGAGTACGGGGTCAAGAACGGCAAGCCGGCCAATGGAATGGCGCGCGGCTATTACCGGCTGGGCTTGGAGCTGATGCTGATCGGTGTCTTCGTGGTACTGCTGATCGCGGTCGCCGGAGTCACCGGGCTCAAGGCGGCGCTGTCGTTCGTCTTCGCCGCCCTGGTGCTGTGGAAGGTCTTCTTTCCACTGGTACTGCTCGGCTATTCGCCAATCCCGTCCGGGCTGGCGCTGGTTGCGCTGCTGACCGGGGTCATCACCTTCTCGGTTGGAGGACTCAGCCGGCGCGGCATCGCGACCTTCGCCGGCTCCATGCTCGGGGTCTCCCTGACCTGCGCCCTGGCGCTCTGGTCCGTCAACGCCTTCCATCTGCACGGCGCGGTGAGGCCATTCGCCGAGACGCTGCTCTATGCGGGCTACTACGACCTGCGTCTGACCGATATCTTCATCGCCAGCATCTTCATCGCCTCATCGGGCGCAGTCATGGATCTGGCGATGGACATCGCCGCCAGCATGGACGAGATCCAGCGCAATCATCCGGGCATCGGGCTGTTCGAGCACCTGACCTCGGGGCTGAGGGTCGGAAGGGCGGTGATCGGGACCATGACCACCACGCTGCTGCTCGCCTATTCGAGCAGCCACATCGCCATGTTCCTGCTGTTCATGGCCAAGGGGCTCCCGGCCGCGAACATCCTCAACGCCCCCTTCGTCGCCGCCGAGGTGGTCAACATCCTGGTCGGCAGCTTCGGACTCATCACCGTGGCCCCCTTCACCGCGCTGGTCGCGGCCTTCCTCTACCAAGCCGGAACGCCGGGACATGCATCGGTCCAGTCGGTAAACGCTCGGGAACAGGACAGCGAGCTCGCGTAAGTGCGATCAGGATCCGTCCAACGCTCAGGTTCAGGCGCGGCCCTGCCGGAGCGAAGCGGAGGCAGGGACATCGGCTAGAACCTGTTTGGATGCGACGTTCACGGACGCCAATAGACTTGACCAGTTTGTACGGGAAGTGCCTTTAAAATTTCCCGAAGCCCTTCAAGCTGCCCAGATGGTTCTTTCCAGACATAGCGTGTCAGGAGGTCTGGCACCTTCGCCTTCTCGCTTGGTTCGTGAAAGACCAGAGTAATGATGGAAAACTTATCTCCCTTTTTGCGCTTCTCTTGAATTGCATAGTCAACTTCAGAGGCTAGAAAGTTTTCATCCTTGTAGTTGGTGGTTACAAAGAAGACGGCTGCGCATGAGTCTGCGAAGCCCTTCAAGAGTTCTCTCTCTAACTCCAATCCTGCGTGCATTGCATCTTCGTCCAGCCACGGATCAAATCCAATGATTTCCAAAGTCTTCTTGTATTCCCTAATTAGCGGTTTGTCGGCACCTTTATGGCTGAGGAATATCTTCATCGGTGTTAGGCCCATGGCGAATTCGTGCTTCTTGAGCATGTGACCAAGCTCGTCATTGATGCTTCCAGCGGGATCTATGAATACTATTGCGTCTGTTGGGCGAAGATTGAAATGACGGTTAAGCCTTGAGCGAGCTTTCTCTTTGCTTGCTACATCAAGCTGCGCGACTCCCAAAAGATTCTGCGGAAGATCGCCGATCCCGCTGAACGATCTCATCACAGGATTGCCAGTGTGATTGAGGATGACAACGAGCCAACCCTGGTAACTCCCGATTTTTGAGTCATAGCCGGACAGCACGGGCCACGCAGATAACTGCTCGGGGTAGTGCTGGGCCACAACTGCTCGGTAACGCTCGACTATCTGCTCTTCAAGCGACTTCTCGTTTTTATCGACCATTACTTCTCTCCAAGCATCCAAAGCTTTGCACAGCCGGCTTCATACTGCGGCCTGAGCGAGAGCGAAGGACGCAGTATGAAGCCGGTGTAAAATCCCCGAAAATTATATACCTGCTTTTTGAATAGTTCGGGGCGTTTCTCAGCCCAATCCTTGACGGCTTGAATCGGGGCCATGTGCCTGAGTGCTTTTTGCGGAATATGCTGGTTGTATACCTGGACGTAGCGGGTGATGGTTTGCTCCAAACTCTGCGACGAGTCGAAGCGTGTTGGCCAGTACCTTGGCGATGCGCCCATTGAAGCGTTCGACCATGCCATTGGTCTGCGGGGTTCTGGGTTTGGTCAGGCGATGCTCGATGGCATGTTTGAAGCCGAGACGAAGAGCCACTGGTGCGGATCAGCCGGTTGACCCTGCTGGATCAGTTCCGCCAGTAGTCCGGGAGGAAGAGGATGAAGAGTGTGAAGATCTCAAGGCGTCCGGCGAGCATGCCGAAGACGCCTAGCCATTTGACGACCGGGTCGACCGTGGCGAAGTTGGTGGCGACCTTGCCGAGTCCGGGGCCGAGCAGGTTGACGGTGGCGACCACTGCGCCGAATGCGGATTCCAGATCGAGTCCGGCTGCCATCATGGCGACGGTCAGGAGTACGCAGGTCACCACATAGAGGACGGAGAAGCCCCAGACCGAGAACAGGATGTCTTCGGTCACCGAGCGGTTGCCCACCTTCACCACGGCGAGCGCCTGCGGGTGTGCGAGCTGGAAGAGCTGGCGGAAGCCCAGTTTGACCAGCAGTATCACCCGCAGCACCTTGATTCCACCAGCCGTCGACCCGCCACAGCCGCCGGTGAATGAAAGGATCACGAGCACCAGTGGGACGTGTAGCGGCCAGAGTGCGTAGGTGGCGGTGCCGAAGCCGGTGCTGGTGAGGATGGAGGCGACCTGAAAGGAGGCGTAGCGCAGACAGGTCAAGCCTTCGGGATAGGCGTTTGCCCAGTAGAGGCTGGCCGCTACGAACAGGGATCCGCCGAGAAAGATGAGTCCGAAGGCACGGACCTCGGGATCGATCAGGTAGGCACCGGGGTCGCGTTTGCGCCAAGCGAGAAAATGGATCGTGAAGTTGATACCGCCAGCGAGCATGAAGAAGGTGGCGATGGCCTCGATGAGCGGGCTGTCGAAATAGCCGATGCTGGCGTCGTGGGTGGAGAAGCCGCCGGTCGAGACGGTCGCGAAGGCATGACCGATGGCGTCGAAGGTATTCATTCCGGCGAGCCAGAAGGCGAGCGCGCAGGCGGCGGTGAGGGCGAAATAGATGGCCCAGAGAACGCGCGCGGTCTCGGCGATGCGCGGGGTGGGCTTCTCGTGCTTGGCGACCCCGGAGGTCTCGGCGCGGTAGAGCTGCATGCCTCCGACGCCGAGTAGCGGCAGGATGGCGACCGCGAGCACGATGACGCCCATTCCGCCGAGCCAGTGGATCTGCTGGCGATGGTAGAGAACGGAGGGCGGCAGCCGATCCAGTCCCTCGATGACGGTGGCCCCGGTGGTGGTGAACCCGGAGATGGACTCGAACACCGCGTCGGTGACGTTCAGGTGCAGGCCCAGGATGAAGGGCAGGGCGCCGACCATGCCGAGCAACGCCCAGAACAGGGTGACGATGAGAAAGCCGTCGCGCACCGAGAGCTCGGTCTGCTCCCGAATGTTGGGCAGCCAGAGGAAGACGCCGATACTCGCCGTGATGACCAGGGAGACCCCGAACACCAGCCATTCGCCGTCGTTGTAGATGAGCGCGACGACGATCGAGGGCAGGAAACTCAGGCTGTAGAGCATCAGCAGGATGCCGAACAGTCGAATGATGGCGCGCCAATGCATTCGGTCTTGACTCTCCTCGGTGGCGTGTCGATGGCACGGCTGAGGCCAGGTGCGGCCGGAGTGGGCGAATCTTGGTTTCCTTGGGCCGAGCGTGCAACCTTTGAGGCGGATTATTCGCCGGGCAGGCGGCGATCAATCCCCGCCGCATCCTCCGCCATCGCCTCCGCCATCGCATCCGAACCAGGAGCCGCCGCATCCGTCGCTTGAGTCGCCGCTGGCCAGATCGGCGATGCAATGGATCGGCTCGTCCGTGTCGCTTCCCCGCTGCGGGTGGCAATCGAGCGCGTAGCGGAACCCGTCCTCGATCCCGAGCTGCGCGTCCAGCGCGAAGAGGAGCGGCAGCCGGGCCGGTTTTTTCGGATCCAGGCGTTCCTCGCGGCAGGCGAACCACCAGGCGCGCCGCAGACCGGCGTTACCGATTCGATCCGATCCCATGACCACGGCTGGGGTGTGGTGCAGGAAACGTCCGAAGGCGCGTCGGCAGAAGGCGTCGTAGTGGCGGGTATAGAGGATGAACTCGTGCCAGAGATCGTCCGCGACCCGCGACGGCATGGAGACGAATCGGCGTCCGCTGGCCAGATAGACGAGAAAAAACTGGCGCAGCGCGCGCGAGACCAGGTGCCGATCGTGCGTCGAGAGTGACGGGTGTCTGGCCGCGAGCCGGTCGAGCAGGCCGTTCGGGAAGGGGTGGGAGCGAATGAAGTCCGCCCGTTTCTTCCGTCGTCGGTTCGACCAGACCTTCGAGAGCAGAAACAGCACAATCGAGCCGATGAGGATCGCGAGCCCTGTCATGATCGAGACCTCGGTCAATGCGGCCCCGGCGTTCTGACTTCCTGTCTCGGTTCGGGGCGGATTCGATTCGGGCCGTGGGTCGGTCTGGCCGCCCACGACCCCAGGGCGGTCAGAACTGCCGCATCTTGATGTTGAGCGTCTGGATCCGGTAAGCGATCTGGCGCGGCGTCATGTTGAGCAGTCGGGCGGCCTTGGCCTGAACCCAGCCGGCCTCTTCCAGCGCGGCGATGACGCGTTCGCGTTCATCCAGGTTGGGGTCGTTGAGGTCGACCGGTTGGGCGCCGTTGCCACCGTTGCTGCCGGCGGCCGGCGGCGACAGGTCGGCGCTGGACGTGCTCAGATCCAGTCCGGTCAGGTTGATGACGTCGCGGTCGATGAGGCCGTTTTCGCACATGACGGCGGCGCGCTCCATGCAGTTCTCCAGTTCGCGCACGTTGCCCGGCCAGTCGTAGCGCATCAGGACGCGCAACGCGCTGTCGGTGATTTGGAGATCGCGTCCCTGTGTGCGGGAAAGCTTGTTCACCAGGAAGCGGGCCAGGTCGGGGATGTCCTCCATGCGTTCGCGCAGGGCCGGCATGCGGATCGGCATGACGTTCAGCCGGTAATAGAGATCCTCGCGGAACTCCCCGCTTTGTACCTCGGCTTCCAGATCGCGATTGGTGGCGGCGATGACGCGGACGTCCACCTTGTGCGTGCGTCCGCCGCCGACGCGCTCGAACTCGCCCTCCTGCAAGACCCGCAGGAGCTTGGCCTGGAAGGCCGGCGTGATCTCGCCGATCTCGTCGAGGAAGAGGGTGCCGCCATCGGCCTGTTCGAAACGTCCCTTGCGCTGGTTGATGGCGCCGGTGAAGGCGCCCTTCTCATGACCGAACAGCTCGGATTCGAGCAGGTTGTCCGGGAGCGCCGCGCAGTTGAGCTTGACGAAGGGCGCGCGCGCGCGCGGCGAGTTGTAGTGGATGGCGTTGGCGATCAGCTCCTTGCCGGTACCGGATTCGCCGCGAATCAGTACCGTCGTGTTCCATTTGGCGACCTGGCGTACCTGCTCGAACACCAGCCGCATGGAATCGGCGCGGCCGATGATGCTGTCGAAGCCGTGCGTTCCCTTGACCTCGCGGCGCAGCTTGTCGCGCTCCTCGCGCAGCGCCTGTTGCTCGGCCTCGACCGTGCGCGCGAGACGGACCGCCTGCCCGGTGAGGTTGGCGACCATTTCCAGAAAGCGTGCCTGGTGACCGAGCAGCGCGTCGCCCGGTGGTGGCTGGGCGGCGAGAACGCCGATCGGGTGTTCCTCGCCGACGCGGATGGGGACCCCGATGAAGGGGAGATCCGGATTGTAGAGATTCAGACGGTCGAGGAAGCGCGGCTCGTCGCCGATCCGGGGCAGGATCCAGGGTTCGTTCGACGAGAGGATGTGTCCGATCACACCTTCGCCGGGCTGGTAGGTGACCTTTTCGAAGGGTTCGGCATCCTTGTCGTGCAGCGCGCTGATCATCAGCTCGCCGCGGTCCTCGTCGAGCAGGCACACCAGGCCATGGTGCATGCGTCCGCGCTCGCTCAGGACGCTGAGCACCTCGCGCAGGGTCTGGCGCAGGTTCAACGATCGGCTGAGAACGCTGCTCACCTCGAAGAGTGCCGCCAGTTGGGATTCGAGGAGTGCGAGCCGGCTGGCCTCTTCGGCGCTGGCGAAGGCGGAAGAATTTGGACTCATTGATCGATCTGGCAAGGTCAGTCGTCCGGTAGTACGGCGTTCAAGGACAGGCGGATCAGACAGCCATCGCTGCAGTCGGGATCGATCTCGATCGATCCGCCATGGGCATTGACGATCTCTTGCGACAGGGCGAGCCCCATGCCGGCGCGCCCTTGGCGGTTGCGCCAGCCGATATAGAAGGGCTCGAAGACCCTGTAGCGGTCTTCCGGGGCGATGCCGGATCCGTTGTCCTGGATCTCGACCTCGACCCCTTTGTCCAGGCTGCGCGTCGTGATGCGGAGCTCGGGCTGCGGGGCCTTGCATTCGCGCAGTGCCAGGATGGCGTTGTCGATCAGGTGCTTGAACATGGAGCGCAGCTGGTTTTTGTGGCCGTTCAGCTCGGGCAGCACGGTCGCCGGCCGCCAGTCGACCACGATGCCGGTCGCCAGCAGTCGTGCGGTCTCCAGCTCCAGGACCTGGCGCAGCAGGGCGTTGACGTTGACCCGCACCCCGGACTCGCGCGGCCCCTCGGGTAGGGCGGCGTTGAGCGTGGCCAGGGCCTTGGCGCCCGAGTCGCTGATCTGGTCGAGCATGCCGATCAGCGTGTCGACGTTGCCGGCGCCGCTGCGCAGCATGCCAGAGGCGGCGTTGATGACGTTGAGCGGCACCTGGATCTGGTAGATGGCGGCGGCGAGCGCCTCGCGCATGCCGTGCATCATCTGCTGTTCGGCGAGCCGGGCGCGCAGATGCTCAAGGTGGGCGCGCTCGATCTCGCGTCGGCGTCCGGTGATGTCGTTCGCGAGCAGCAGCAGTCGGCGATCGCTCGGCGCCTGCTGACCGAAAAAGCTGCGTGCCGTTGGGTCCGCCTCGTCGACCGGGGTTCCGGAGCAGGAGAACCAGCGCGGTCCCTGATTGCCTCGGATGTCGATGCTGACCTCGACGTTCTTGAATCCATGTCCGTCCAGACAGGCGGCGAAGGCATCGAGTCCGAGCTGCTCGCCGACCGCCTTGCGCAAGACCTCGACCGGCTCCTTGCCCTGGAGGTCGTCGAGCAGCTTTTTGTATTCCTGGTTGTCGAGGATGACCCGTCCCTCGCTGTCGAGCAGCACCACGATCACCGGCGCGGCATCGAGTACCGTCTCGATGCGGGTCTTCTGCTGGCGCAACGCCCCCTCGAGCTCGTGCATCTTGGTGACGTCGCGATGCATGCCGAGGAAGTATTTGAGGTCGCCGTCGCCGTCCAGCACCGGCGAGATGGTCAACTCGGCCAGGTAGTCGCCGCCTTGCTTGGTGCGGTTCACTAGGGTGCCGGTCCAGGTCTGTTTATGCTGGATGGTGCGCCACAGGTGCTGATAGACGCTGTCCGGGGTGGCGTTGTTGGACAGGATCGCCTCGTTCTGTCCCCGTACCTCTTCGCGGCTGTAGCCGGTGAGCGTCTCGAAGGCATGGTTGGCGTAGAGGATGGTCGCCTTGGCGTCGGTGATCGAGATGGCGATGGGCGATTGCTCAACGGCCTCGAAGAACAGTCGCGGTGGCAGGGGATCGCTTGGGTCGCCCCCCATCAAGGCCAGCGCTTCCACCACTTCCGGTGGCGTTCCGACCGGAGGCGAGGCGAGAAATTCGCCCAGCGCATTGATGACGGCTTGCTGGGCGGGTTCCGGGGCTTGTCGAACCGGCACGGCATTCTCCTGAGAAGTTCAGCGGGCTTGATGCGAGTGTCAAGCACAAAATAGACCAGATTTCTTCCGTTTCGGCAGTGTCTCGGGCGCCGGCCCGAGCGAAATCCCTTGTCAGTTTTCCAACATTTCTAGCCGCGCCGCAACAAGAATTCTGTTGTCAGCACGACAGTCGCTGTTTTTGTCGGGTGTTGCGCTTGGTGCTCGGATGCGTCGTCCAGTCGTGTGACGAACCCGCCAAGTGGCTGTTTCGGTGCTCCCGATCTCGCCGGGGAGTATGCGCGCAAGGCCCGAACAGATGGAGACGGTGGGAGGCAGGATCAAGATGGCACCCCGTTTGCATGCGTGACGTCATCCTGGCCGAATGCGAAAGGTTTCGTTACCGATGGGCGAGTATCTCATGCTGATCCTCGGCACCGCACTGGTTAACAATGTGGTGCTGGTCAAATTTCTCGGTCTTTGCCCCTTCATGGGGGTGTCGAACAAACTCGATTCGGCGCTTGGTATGGGGCTTGCGACCACCTTTGTGCTGACCCTGGCCGCAGTCGCCGGTTGGCTGCTGGAGCATTTCGTGCTGCAGCCGCTGGACATCGGCTTCCTGCGCATCCTCACCTTCATTCTGGTGATCGCGGCCGTCGTGCAGTTCACCGAGATGGCGGTGCGCAAGATCTCGCCCTCTCTCTATCAGGTGCTGGGCATCTATCTGCCGCTCATCACCACCAACTGCGCCGTGCTCGGCGTCGCCCTGCTGAACGTCCAGGAGGATCACGGCTTCCTGGAGAGCGTGCTCTACGGATTCGGTTCGGCGCTCGGCTTCACCCTGGTGATGGTGCTGTTCGCCGGGATGCGCGAGCGGCTCGCGCTCGCCCAGGTGCCCGCCGCCTTCGCCGGCGCTCCCATCGCCTTCGTTGCGGCGGGGCTGCTCTCGCTCGCCTTCATGGGCTTCGCCGGGTTGACCTAGTGCCTGCCGGATACGTCTTGGTGGGCGTGTCCGTCTCGACCAGCGAAACCATCGAACTCCACGTCATCCAAACGGAGATCTGTCAGACATGCTTGCCGCGATCGCCAGTCTCACCACGCTAGGTCTCGCCTTGGGCTTGCTCCTCGGTATCGCCTCGCGCTATCTCAAGGTGGAGTCCAGCGCCGCGACCGAGCAGGTGGCGGCCCTCCTGCCCGGCTCTCAGTGCGGACAGTGTGGCTACCCCGGCTGCGGTCCCGCCGCCGAGGCCATCGCCTCGGGTGCTGCGCCCGTCACCATCTGCCCGCCTGGCGGCCGCGTCTTGGCCGAGGAACTGGCAAGTCTGCTCGGGGTGACGGCCGATCTGTCCGGCGTCGAGGACAAGCCGCCGATGATCGCCCACATCCACGAGAACATCTGCATCGGTTGCACCAAGTGCTTCAAGCGCTGCCCGACCGACGCCATCATGGGGGCGAACAACATGATCCACAGCGTCTTCGCCGATGCCTGTATCGGCTGCGAACTCTGCTTCGACGTCTGTCCCACCGAATGCATCGAGATGCGTCCATTGACGCCGACCCTGCAGACCTGGCATTGGCCCAAGCCGGCGGCGGTGGCGGCATGAACGGTATCGGGGCTCTTCTTCGGACCACAGGGGGCGCACGGTCATGAAACTCTTCAAGATTCGAGGCGGTGTCCACCCGGACGACCGCAAGCAGTTGGCCGCCGGGCAGTCGATCGAGTCGCTGCCGATGCCGGCCCTGCTGCATATCCCGTTGCAGCAGCACATCGGCGCGCCCGCCAGTCCGGCGGTGCGACGCGGTCAGATGGTCGCCAAGGGCGATCTGCTGGCCCAGGGCCAGGGCGTGATCTCGGCCCCGGTGCATGCGCCGACCTCCGGGCGCATCATGGGCGTCGGCAGCTATCCGGCCCACCATGCCTCCGGTCTTTCGGTGCCGACCATCACCCTGAAGCCAGACGGCGAGGATCGCTGGGCGGACCATATCCAGGGCGTCGAGGATCCCTTTGCGCTCGAACCCGAGGCGGTGGCCGAACGTGTGGCCAAGGCCGGGATCGTGGGTCTGGGCGGGGCGACCTTCCCGGCGGCGGTCAAGCTGAACCTGCGCAAGCGATTCCAGGTCCACACCCTGGTCATCAACGGCGCCGAGTGCGAGCCCTATCTGACCTGCGACGATCGTCTGATGCGCGAGTGCGCGAACGCGGTGATCGACGGCATCCGCATCATGGCCCACGCCCTGGGCGTGAAGCAGATCATCGTCGCGATCGAGAACAACAAGCCCGAGGCTCAGGCCGCCATGGCCGTTGCCGCCTCGGCCTATCCCGATATCCGCATCGCCCGTTTGCCGACCCGCTATCCGATGGGGTCGGAGAAGCATCTGGTGCAGACCCTGACCGGGCGCGAGACCCCGGCCCGCGCCCTGACCGCCGAGATCGGTGTCGTGGTGCACAACCCGGCCACCGCCTTCGCCGTGCACGAGGCGCTGCGTTTCGGGTATCCGCTGGTCTCGCGCGTGGTCACCGTCACCGGCGGCGCCATCGCCCAGCCGCGCAATCTGCGCGTTCCGCTGGGCACCAAGGTCCAGGATCTGCTGGACCACTGCGGTGGCTTCAAGGTCGATCCAACGCGACTCATCAGCGGCGGCCCCATGATGGGACAGCCGCTGCCGAGTACCCGTGTCCCCATGGTCAAGGGCAGCAACGGCGTCCTCGCCCTCACGGCCGAGGAGACCAACGCGCGCGAGCCCATGCCCTGCATCCGCTGCGGAAGCTGCGTCCAGGCCTGTCCCTGCGGTCTGGTCCCGCTGGAGATGGCGTCCCATACCCGGATCGGGGATCTCGAGGGCGCGGTCGAGCTGGGGCTGATGGACTGCATCGGCTGCGGTTCATGCGCCTATGTCTGTCCGGGGCATATCCCGCTGGTCCAGTTCTTCAACTATGCCAAGGGCGAGATGGCGGCGCGCGGACGGGCCAAGCAGAAGCAGGCCGAGACCAAGCGTCTCGCCGAGCAGCGCACCGCGCGCATGGAGGCGATCAAGCAGGCCAAGCGCGAGGCCATGGCGAAGCGCAAGCGCGAGATGGCGGCGAAGAAGAAGGCGGAGGCCGAGAAGAAGGCCGCCGCCGAGGCTCAGGCGGCTCAAGAGGGCCAGACGGATCGACCGGTTCGGTCCGCAGCCGAGACGGAGGCATGAGATGAGTATCGAAACACCGGCGGCCAAGGCCGGTCCATTCGCGCACGAGCCGGTCAGCATTTCCCGGACCATGGGGCTGGTCATGCTGGCCCTGTTGCCGGCCACCCTGTTCGGCATCGTCCAGTTCGGCTGGCCCGCGCTCTATCTGTTCGTCGTCACCATCCTCGCGGCGGTGCTGGCCGAGGCCGCCTCGCTGCGCGTGGCCGGAAAGCCGGTGCGTCCCTATCTGATGGACGGCTCGGCGATCCTCACCGGCTGGCTGCTCGCCATGACTCTGCCGCCCTGGGCGCCCTGGTGGATCGGGGTCGTCGGCAGCGTGCTGGCCATCGTCGTCGCCAAGCAGGTCTTCGGCGGCATCGGCCAGAACCTCTTCAATCCGGCCATGATCGCGCGCGTGGCCCTGCTCATCACCTTCCCGCTGGAGATGACCAGCTTCGTCGTTCCGGCCCCGCTGTTATCCTCGCATGCGCCCGGCCTGCTCGAGAGCCTAGCGATCACCTTCGGCGGCCAGGGTTTCGATGCATTCAGCGGTGCCACGGTGCTCGGGCATGTCCGCACCGAATTGGGGCAAGGGCATGGTCTTTCGACAATCCTGCCCGAGGTCTTCGGTCCCTTCTCGGGCGCCATCGGCACGGTGGCCGGCAGCATGGGCGAGACCTCCGCGTTGCTGCTGCTCGGCGGCGGGGTCTTCCTCATCTACAAGCGGATCATCAGCTGGCACATCCCGGTGACCATGATGGCCACCATCGCCATCCTGGCGACGGTCATGCACCTCATCGACCCCGAGCACTACACCGGCCCCTACTATCATCTGGTCTCCGGCGCGACCCTGCTCGGCGCCTTCTTCATCGCGACCGATCTGGTCACCTCACCGGTCACCCGGCGTGGTCAGATCATCTTCGCCGCCGGCTGCGGTCTGCTGATCTATGTCATTCGCACCTGGGCCGGCTATCCCGAGGGCGTGGCCTTCGCGGTGCTGCTGATGAACGCCTGCACACCCTTGATCGACCACTATGTCAAACCGCGCGTCTACGGCCGCGATCGTCGCGGTCAGCCGATCGAGTACGCCAACGACGTGGAGGTGAAGCCATGAACTTTGCCGCAAAGTCCCT
Organism: Thiorhodococcus fuscus; assembly: GCF_042682685.1. Classification (NCBI taxonomy): domain Bacteria; kingdom Pseudomonadati; phylum Pseudomonadota; class Gammaproteobacteria; order Chromatiales; family Chromatiaceae; genus Thiorhodococcus; species Thiorhodococcus fuscus. The sequence continues at coordinate 93,391 of NZ_JBHUHX010000009.1, read as the reverse complement.
CGATCGTCAGAGCGTCGGCTATCAGGCCGGATTGCTCGGCGGATTCACCCTCCTGGCCGCCGCGCTCCTGGTGATCGGAGATCTCGCGACCGAAGGGGCCATCGAGCAGCGTCATGCCGAGGATCTCAAGGCGTCGCTGACCCAGGTCATTCCGCCCGAGATCCACGACAACGACCTGCTTGCGAACCCCCTGGTCGTCAAGGGCGACGACGGGCAGGACGTGGTGGTCTATCGCGCGCTCAAGGGACTCGATGTCACCGGTGTCGCCTACCGCATCGTCGGCTTCGGCTATGCCGGCGAGATCGACTCCATCCTGGGGCTCGACGCCCAGGGACGCATCATCGGCGTGCGCGTCCTCGCCCATGCCGAGACGCCTGGGTTGGGCGATAAGATCGAATTGGCCAAGGACGACTGGATCCTCGGCTTCGACGGACGCGCGATTGGCGATCCTCCGCTTGACCGTTGGGGCGTCAAAAAGGACGGCGGCGATTTCGACCAGTTCAGCGGGGCCACCATCACGCCGCGCGGCGTGGTGCGCTCCATCCGCGAGGGGCTGCAGTTCTTCGCCGAGCATCGCGATGCGCTGACGGCCCCAGCCGAGGTCGCCACAACCGATACGGATCAACCGACTCGGAGCCAGCCATGAGCAACGACACAGAGACCACGCCCAAGGCCAACTGGGGCAAGATCGCTTCGGATGGCATCTGGGGCAATAACGTCGTCTTCGCCCAGTTGCTGGCGCTTTGTCCGCTGCTGGCGGTCACGGGGACCGCGACCAACGGGCTCGGGATGGGGCTGGCGACCACCGCAGTCATGGTGGCCTCCGGCCTGCTGATCGCGCTGATCCGCAATCTGGTGACCCCCGAGGTGCGCATCCCCATCTTCGTCCTGGTCATCGCGGTGCTGGTGACCCTGGTCGATCTGGCGATGAACGCTTGGCTGCACGACCTGCACAAGATCCTTGGGCTCTTCATTCCCCTGATCGTCACCAACTGCGCCATCCTGGGACGTGCCGAGTCCTTCGCCTCGCGCAATCCGCTCGGGGCATCGGCCTTCGACGGTCTCATGATGGGGTTGGGTTTCACCTTCGCTCTGGTGGCGCTCGGCGGGGTCCGCGAGATCATCGGCAGCGGCACCCTGTTTGCAAACGCCTCGCTGCTGCTGGGACAGGGCATGTCCTTCCTGGAGGTGACGCTGATCCCGGACTATCGCGGATTCCTGCTGGCGATCCTGCCGCCGGGCGGCTTCATCGCCTTGGGCTTCATGCTGGCCGGAAAGCGTCTGATCGATACCCGCGTCGCCGAGGCCAGGAAACGTCAGGACGGGGGCGCCCAGGCGCTGGCGTCATGATCGGCAGGGGCGCCGCCGACGTGCCCCGGCTACATTTTCGATTCGATACGGAGTAGACCCCGATGCTCGTTGGCGTCGCCTACGCAGACAAATTCAAGCAGACCTGGCTGAAGCTGGATGTGCCTGAGGGCAGCACCATCCGCGATGCCATCGAGCGCTCCGGGCTGCTGAACCAGTTCCCGGAGATCGATCTCGAAGTCAACAAGGTCGGCATCTTCGGCAAGATCTCCAAGCTCGATGCCAAGCTCGTCGACGGCAACCGGGTGGAGATCTACCGTCCCATCATCGCCGATCCCGAGACGGTGGAGCGCCGTGACCGGGGCGGGGAACTTGATGAAGACTGATGCTCTGACTAGGATATTCGTGAAGCCGTTTGGCGTTCCGCGAATGTTTTAGTGACTACACGCATCCTGAGGACTGAGCGATGAAGGCAAGAATGATCCTGGCCGCCGTGAGTGCCTTGCTGGCATCGACGGCTGTCTTTGCTGACAGCTTCGACGTCTACAACCGCAGCGCCCGTAACGAAGTCCTGCGCAGTCAGGCCGATGTCAACTACGCGACTGCAGGTGCGATCGATCGAGAATCCCGCGCCAACGCGCGCCTGACCAACAGCCGTGCCGACTATATGGACAACCGCGTTCGGGTCAAGAATCGGACCGAGAACACCGAGGTCTTCGGCACCAACACCTCCAATGTGGCCAATGGCTTCAATTCGATCGGCCAAGCGGCCCAGAGCATCGGGCACGGTGCCGCGGCGCTGCGTTGGGGTTTCCGTTAGATTCCAGGCGACCGTCACGCTGCATTCTCTCGCGAACCGCCCTTCGGGGCGGTTTTTCGTTGGACATCCTCGTTCGCCACGTTGCGCTTCTGTGCCGGACGCACCTTTCGACGGCCTTCGACTGCTTCCTCTGTTCGGCGGTCTACCGAGACACTATCTATGATGGAACGCGGTTTTCGGCTGGCCTCATGGGGCGCTGGAGACACTATTCATGCGCGTGCGTTCTTAGAAGACTAAGATGTCGCCCCCGCGCTGCGCCGAACACCGCGCGGCCTATTGAGCGAGTCAGACAGAATAATCGACGAGGATGCAGCGATGACCGATAACCTGAGTCTTGTGCAGAAGAGGCGCCAGCATTTGCAGTCTGCGGTAGGGGAGCTGGGTGCTCTGGTTATCGAGGCCCTGAACCGCTCGGTCGATTGCATCAAGCGCCAGGACCTCGAACTCGCCGAGCGCATCGTCGCCGAGGATGCCGCCATCAATCGGCACCGTCGTATGTTGGAGCAGGACTGTCTGGTGACGCTCGCCGCCTATAAGCCCGCCGGCGAAGACCTCCGCGCCGTCGGCGCCTGCATGGAGCTGGTTTCGGAGCTGGAGCGTATCGGCGACTATGCGGCTGACGTGGCACGCATCATCCTGAAAAACGGAAAGACCCCGCTTCCACCCGAGCCCGTGGCCGCCATTGTCCAGCTCGCGAGCGACGCGATCGGCATGCTGGCCGGCACCTTGTCCGCCTTTACCTCCAACGAGAACGAGGCGGCCATTCGCGAGGCCGTCTCCATGGAGGAGCAGGTCGACCGGGAGGAAGACGCCTTCATCGAGCAGATGCTGAGCCGAATGCGCTCCGATGCCTCGTTCGCAACCACCGGCACCTATCTGCTGTGGATCGTGCACAACTACGAGCGCGTCGCGGATCGTGCGACCAACGTCGCGGAGCGCGCCATCTATGTCGCCTCGGGGTATACGCCGGATTTGGATTGAGGCACGCGCCTTCTTCTGAGCCGATCCATGCCAGTGCGTCGATCGGTATTCCCTCAGACGGTCTGAAGCGAATCCCTCAAGGCTCGGACCGTCGCCATCAGCACCGGCCGCTGGGCGGCCGGCAGCTCCGAATAGATCATCATCAGTTCCCGCATCTCCTCGGGAAACGAGAGGAACAGCGGGTCGCGCTCCACATGCTGCTCGTCGACCCAGCCCGGCTGAGTGCCGAGCAGACGTTCCAGACGTCGCGCCAACTCGTCCGTGATCGGCAGGAAGGGATTGTCCAGATGTTCCCTGAGCCGCTTGCGCGAGATCCGCAGCCCTTTCACCGTCTCCTCGAGACGCTCCCGATCCCCTTCGATTCCATCCAGTACGTGCGCCAGGTTCTGATGACGAACCGCCTGCAGGTCGCGCTCATTGGGCCGGATGGGTCCCTGTCCGAACATCAGCCAGCAGGCCGATACGCCGGTCGCCTCGGCGATCAGCAGCATGTCGTCCGCGCTGGGCGTGGAGATGCCGGCCTCGTAGTTGCCGAGACGAGAGGATTTCCATCCAGATATCCGGGCGAGAAGACTGGCCTGGGTGCGAAACCCCGCCATCTTGCGGGCGAGCTTGATACGGCCAGGGATGTTGGCTGATTGCATGGTGGGTGGTTTGGATCCTGTTCCTGATACGGGAATTTGGAACCGCAAAGACGCAAAGGACGCAAAGAACCTCTATGCGATATGTTCGATGCATTCGGATCGAGAGAAACGCGACATATGCAGAGCCGATTGTTTTTCTTCGTGATCTTTGCGCCTTTGCGGTTCGATTGCTTCGGTCTGATGGGCGCTTTACATGGATTTTACAAGAATCTTGATATTTTCGTTGACTTGCTTGAATTTCTGGCTAGACTAACCGCCCATCGAATCAACGCATCAATGAATCGCGAGGAATAGAGTTCAGATGACATTCAGAGACGACATGGATCAACGAGGGAAGCACGGCTCCTTGCTGGGGCGGACGCTGAGTACCCTGTCTCTGCGCTGAGTCATTTCGCGATTGCAATCTCGGAAGGCTCGATTGGAGGGCCTTCCGGTGGGATACGAAACCCCGACCGGGAGCACTGGTCGGGGTTTTTTCATGCCTGAAGATCGAGGATTTCAGGCATCACCATCTTGCGGCGATCGTCGAGCGATCAGCGCCTGGGGTTCGGTATGCCCCGGTGGCGGGCCAGGGCGCCCAGTGCGTTCCCTCGGTCCGTACCCATTGCCTGGCGGCCGTGAGGCGACAACGTAGCTCAGTGGGTAGAGCAACTGGCCGATAACCAGTCCGGCGCGGGTTCGAATCCCGCCGCTGTCTCTTTGGCGACTGACCGTCGCACTCGATTGGATGACCTGTCCAATCAAGACCACAGGGTGAGCCCCGGCCCGATCAGATGGATATGCGCGCCGAATGGCGGGCCGGCAGGGAGGCCGGATCGGGGGCGTCGTGGCGATCTCGAGCCAGGATACGACGCATGGATAGACATCGTGCGGTTTCGGGCGATCTCGCCGGATGGCGGGCGGTGCCGCAGGGATGCGGATCGATCGAGCTGAACGATTCCGGCCATGCAGCTGTCCTGGCCCATCGGCGCGACGCGGGGCGAGCCTTTCCTTCTTTCAGCCGGCGGTTTCGAGCGGCCGGCTCCGAACGATGTCCGGTCCGAGCCGGACACCGAATCGATAGAACGCCGGGATCGGGCCGAACGTTGGCGACCCGACTCCGGCTCCACCAACCGACCAACGACAACGGGACATACAGCAATGCCGGATTCTTGATCGGGGCGGCGGGCAGGCCGAAACGGCTGGTCATGCCGCCGACAGCGACGGCACAGAGGAGAGCGGGAAGATGAACATCATGGGATACAAGCGACAGGTCGTCGCCCAGCACGAGCGTGTGCTGGTACTGAAGAATGGAGTGCTGGAGCAGGTGCTCGGACCTGGCGTCTATCGCTGGCTGGATATCGTCGGATCGCTGGAGTTCGAGACCTTCGATCTGACCGATCCGGAACTGGCCCATCCGCATGCCGAGGTGTTCCGCAAGGAGTCCTCAACGCTCTGGAATCTGTGGGTCGAAACGGTCGAGACCGGCGAGCATGAGGCCGGGCTCGTCTATCTGGACGGACAGCTGACCCGCCTGATTCCGCCCATGAGCCGTCGCTTCTACTGGAAGGGGCCGGTCGAGGTGCGGGTCGAGCGAATCGATCTGACAGAGGGTGTCGCCGTGGGGCCCGAGGTGATGGATCGCATCCGCCGGATGCGTCATCGGGATGGCTGGACCAGGGCCCCGGCCGAGTATCGGGCCAAGGCACGGTCGGCCGGCAGCAAGCTGCCGGGTGCCGAGTTCCTGGACGACATCATCGAGGAGGAGATCGCCGACCATGAGACGGGTCTGTTGTTGCTCGATGGCCGGCTGGTCGGGATCCTAGAGCCGGGTGTGCACGCCTTCTGGAACTTCGATCGCAATGTTCAGGTGGAGCTGACGGATCTGCGTCTGCAGGAGATCGAGGTCCAGGGCCAGGAGATTCTGACCCGCGACAAGGTAAGTCTGCGGATCAACCTGAGCGCCCAGTATCGGGTCATGGATCCGGTCCGGCTTCGGGCCGGGTTGCCCAAGCACAAGGACTTCCTGTACCGGGAGCTTCAGTTCGGACTGCGCCGGGCCATCTCAGACCGGACCCTGGATGAACTCCTGGAGCGGAAGGGCACGACCGAACAGGAGGTGCTGGTCGCCATTCGCGAGCGGGCCGACCCGCATGGGATCACGATCGAATCATTGGGGATCAAGGACGTCATCCTGCCGGGCGACATGAAGCAGATCCTCAACCAGGTGGTGGAGGCGGAGAAGGCGGCTCAGGCCAACCTCATCCGTCGGCGCGAGGAGACGGCCGCGACCCGGTCGCTGCTCAACACCGCCAAGCTGATGGACCAGAACCCGGTGCTGCTGCGGCTCAAGGAACTGGAGGCGCTCGAACGCGTCACCGAGCGGGTCGGCAGCCTGACCGTCTTCGGCGGCATGGAATCGCTGCTGCAGGGACTGGTCCGGATCGAGGCGCCCAAGGGGTGATGAGCGGCCAGCCTCCAGCGGTCAGCTTCCAGCGAATGCGGGATAGGTCGCGCTGGTCAGGATGAAACGGAATGCCGCCATGGACGGCGGCCCTTCATGAAAGGACGAATCGAGATGAACAAACGGAGAAACCCGGTGGCCCGATCGCCACTGTTGCGCAAGGGCGGTCCGCACGTGCGATCCGCCTCCAGCATCCGCGCCGGCCATCGCCAGGCCATCGAGGACGGCATCGACGCCTTCCACGGACGCGATCCGGTCGAATCGGACCGAGTGCGAGGTCGCGGGAATACGGATAAGACAGTTTGAACCGCAAAGGCGCGAAGAACGCAAAGAGCTTTGATATTCCGGCTTCGCGCCCTTTGCGCTTTTGCGGTTCGATTCGGTGAACCCAGCTTCATCGACGGAGAAGACCATGCCTATCAAGCGAGTCATCAGCAAGGGCCGGGTTCCGGTCAAGATCTATACGGACGACGTGGCCGAGAACGCCATGAAGCAGCTCGAAAACGTCTCCCATCTGCCCTTCATCCATTCGCACGTGGCGGCGATGCCGGACGTGCACTGGGGGATGGGCGCGACCATCGGCTCGGTGATCCCGACAGTCGGGGCCATCATCCCGGCAGCCGTGGGCGTCGACATCGGTTGCGGCATGAACGCCCTGCGGCTCTCGCTGCGCGCGGACCAGCTGCCGGACTCGCTGGCCCGGGTGCGTTCGGCGATCGAGGCCAGGGTGCCGGTCGGGATGGACGGACACGGTCAGGAGCACTGGTGCGAGGAGGGGCTCGCCCGGGTGGCGCCCGGTCTCGAGCCGATCCTGGCCAAGCATCCCAAGGTCAATGCGCGCTGGAAGAGTCAGCTCGGCTCGCTGGGTGGCGGAAACCATTTCATCGAACTCTGTCTCGACGAGTCCCAGCAGGTCTGGATCATGCTCCACTCGGGATCGCGCGGGATCGGCAATCGGATCGGGATGCATTTCATCGAGCTGGCTAAGCGCGAGATGGAGCGCTGGAAGATCCAGCTTCCCGATCACAACCTGGCCTATCTGCCCGAGGGCAGCCAGCACTTCGACGACTATGTCGAGGCGGTCGGCTGGGCCCAGGACTATGCGATGGAGAACCGTCGTCAGATGATGCGGCTCATCATCGAGGCGCTGCGCGGACAGCTGCCGCCGTTCGAGGCGACCTCGGAGGCGATCAACTGTCACCACAACTACGTGACGCGCGAGCAGCATTTCGGCAAGGAGGTCTATCTGACCCGCAAGGGTGCCATCCGGGCGCGCGAGGGCGATCTGGGCATCATCCCGGGGAGCATGGGCGCCAAGTCCTACATCGTGCGCGGACTGGGGAACCCCATGTCATTCTGTTCCTGTTCGCACGGAGCGGGTCGGCGTATGAGTCGTGGCGAGGCGACCCGGCGCTTCACCCGCAAGGATCTGGAGGTCCAGACCCAGGGCGTCGAGTGCCGCAAGGACAAGGGGGTCATCGACGAGATCCCCGCCGCCTATAAGGACATCGACGCCGTCATGGCGAACCAGAGCGATCTGGTCGAGGTGGTGCATACGCTGAACACATCATTAACAATAGACCCCAAAATAATTGATCTAGGTCGTAGTGTCTCTCGGGTGTTCAGCCCAAGGCGCTGTACAGCGTCTGCCTTGAGATCCCCAGATCGGCAGCAATCGCCTTCTTGTTCTCACCCTTGGCGATGCGTTCCCTGACCGCTGCAATCTGATCATCGTCCAGCTTCCTGGCTCTCCCGATCTGCTTGCCCTGGCGCTTCGCTTCCGCGATCCCTTCCCGCTGGCGCTCTCGGATCATCGACCGCTCGAACTCGGCGAAGGCTCCCATCATTTGCAGCATCAGCCGCTGCATCGGATCACCCGCTCCAGCCTGGAAGGTCAGGTTCTCCTTGTGGAACTGGACCGACACGCCACAGCTCACCAGATCGTCCACCAGGGACTGCAGCTCGGCGAGGTTCCGGGCCAGCCTGTCGATGCTGTGGACGTGGATGGTGTCGCCTTCGCGCACATATGCCAGGCACTGAGCCAGGATTGGCCGACCTGCGGTGTTCTTGCCCGATGCCTTCTCGGTGAAGGTCTTGTCCAGCTCGACATCGACCAACTGTCTGTCGCTGTTCTGATCGACCGAAGAGACCCGGATATATCCGACCTGCTGTCCTGACATGGCTGTGCGCTCCTCTCATGTGGGCGTGTCTCGAAGTGTCCAAAAAAGCCTAAAGCTCATCTTTGCAAGTGTCAAGATAATGCAATATCAACTTTGTTGGACACGATAACCCGCTGATCCATGGGCATGGCCGAAGTGTCCAAGAAGGTGTACCCACTGGACACGACATCGAAGGGACACATCACGTCCCTTGGCAGTCGGATGAGCTGGTGCTGCGGCAACGGAAAGAGCGGCGACAGAGTGCCGATGTATCAGGCTCCATCGAAGACGGAAGCGCTAAGGTGCCAGAGCCTCGGGGCTTCACCGGTAGGGCAAGGCTTGGAGGGCTCGGTGGATGGCCGGAGCGGTGGACCGGAGAGGCTTGGTTGTCTGCTTGGCGGCTGGCTTGCGGTGGAGACTGGGGCATACCCCAGAGGCGGGACGAAAGAAGGCGAATGGCGGAATGCAGGGGCGGGACGGGGGGGAATTCAGAAGCCGCGCTCTAGATGTGCCACTTCAGATTTTTATGGCAAAACATCCAAGGTCTTCACTCTCACCGGCGCGGACAGTCGGCGGACGCGCCTCAGTCCCTCGGCTGCGCATGAATCGACGCGAAGGGAGCACCGAAGAAGGCGAAGGATGCACTCAAATTCCAGTGCTCCCTTCTGCTCCCTTGCACTCTTCTGCTCCCTTTGAGCCGTGGTCGCGCCAAAGAATGCGGAAGAATGCAGCCAAAGAGTGCAGAAGGGAGCAAAGAGCGCGGAAGGGAGCACGTAGACTTGAGTCCACTTCTTCGCCCCCTTCCGCTCCCTTTGGCGGCTAACCGCTAGGCGGCGGCAGCCTCTCCCAGCGTCCAGGTCCACGGTCCCTGGTAACCGGACTTTTGGCGCTCGATGCCCAGCTTGGCGGCGGTTCGCTTGCCTTGATCCCAGGAATAGCCGGCTTCCTCGATCATGACCTTCATCTCCTGGGCCGTGCGTTCTCCCTGTGCCAGGGCATCCCGGATCAGCTCCTCCAGAGCGACCGTTCTTGATCGACCGTCATGGTCCGTGGAGAGCGACCATACCCAGCCCTTGCTGAAGTCCTCCTTCCTCCGCTCCACTCCGATCCGGCTGGCGGCTCGCTTCACCCGATCCCAGGAGTAGCCGGCTCCATCGGCATCGGCCTTCATCTGCTTGGCGGAGACTGGACCATCGGCCAGGAGCCCGCGAACGAAGGACTCGACATCGGCGTTGCTCTCACCCTCGCCATCAGGGACCGGCTCGGCCATGCTCAGGAGTTCCCTGGCGCTGCCTTCGAGCATCTCGCCCCAGAGGACTCGGGTCGCCTCGATTCCCTCGACCGGTTCCTCCAGCTCCAGGTCGTATCCGAACCCCTGACCATCCTCGCCGATGTTGCTCTTGGCTCGGGCCAGGATCCGCCTCACTCCACTGGGGTGGTCGTCCGGCAGCCGAGCGGTTGCCATGACCACCCGCGCCAGGGCACCGAAGGCCAGCGATCCGGTCACCCGGTCAATCGGATCTCGTCCCGAGCTGCCCTTGCTGAAGTGGGAGATCCCCAGAACAGCGCAGTGACGGGAAGCGGCCAGGTCAACCAAGGGCTGCAAGGCTCGCCGGACCTCGGCGTTGCGGTGACTGTCTCCAGAGACCGCTGCCACGATGGGATCGACGATCAGCAAGGAAGGGCAAGGATCCATCCAGGCCATCTTGTCGGCCAGGAGGTCGATGTCGACGGCTGGATCGAAGGCTCTCAGGCCATCCTCGGTGTTGGTGGTCGTGATGAAGTGGACGCGATTGAGATCAGCCCCCACAGCCATGAGCCTCGGGACCAGGGTGTCCTTGATGTCGTCCTCCCCGGACCAGATCAGGACATCACCTTGGAGGGCTTCGGTTCCATCGGGCCATCTGCCTCCAAGCGAGACCGTCGCCGCCAGAGCCATGCTGACGGTGGTCTTCCCTGTGCCTGGTGCTCCAGCCAGGAGGTGGACCTTCCCGGCCGCGAGCCATCCGGGCCAAAGCCAACGCACGGGGTCGGGCTTGATGGTCGAGGCTGCCTTGGTGTTCACGTCGATGAATCCCTCGGATGATGCGCCGAAGATGTCTTTGGGGTGGATCACGCTGCCATCGGTGGCATGGACGATCCCGGTCTCGCGCTCGATCCAGTTGCCCGCTCCGTCTCGATGGACCCGGACCCATCCGGGGTTGTCGGGAGAGTGCAGCAGATGGCTGCCCCAGCGGTCACGGACGACTTGGGTCTCTTGACCATCGGGTCGGCGGATGGTGGCGACTGGGGTGAAGTCCGGCAGCGGAGTGTCGGGGGCTTCGGCTGTGCTGGGCGCAGAGGCTTCAACAGCGCTAGATGCTGAGGCTCCAACAGCGTTGGATACGGAAGTGTGCCTGGAGGTGTTGGACACCCCCTCAGCAAGGAGGGGGCTTGGGTTCATGCGGACGGCTCCTTCTCAGCGGCAGCGACATTGGCTTCGATGGCCTTGATGTTCGAGCCGGTGACCGCCGAGACGATCCGGTCCCATTCCGCCAATCCGGCCTGGCTGGCCAAGGCGTGGGTGGAGTAGCCGCTCTGGCTCGTCAGCTCCTCCTTGTTGAGGTAGACCTTCCACATCCAGGATCTGGTTCCGGCGTAAACATCCAGACTGATCGTGCTGCGGATGTTCAGGTCGGCAGTGGCGACGGTCTTCTCGGTGGAGCCAGGGGCGAGGAGCTGTTCATGGGATTTCATGGGTCGATCTCTCCAAGAGTTGGATTTGAGAAATCGACCGCTCACACAGGCAGTCCGACGCTGTCGGTGAGGCAGCAGCGTCAGGGGCAGAGGCTCTCCCAGGAGGAAGGAACGGGAACTCCAGGCGCAACTTGGCTAGGAATCAGCGTAGTTGGGCCTTGAGCGGACAGACCAACCCCTGGGGCTGTATCATGTCCGAGCCGGTGCAAGCCGTTAGTGGCGGCCTTGCTTTGTCGTCGGGGTGTTGTCAGCACCTCGGCGGACGGCTTTTACTCTACGTCAAGCAAGCTAGGTTTGCCTAGCCTCTTTGCTGCAAGTTCCCTACTAGCCCTGTCTGCCTCGTTGTCGGAAAGATCTCCCACATCCGATAGCAAGAGCAGGGGCTTATCCGACCAGAAGCGATACCAATATCAGTGAAAGGCATCGACCTATTCTCAGGGCCAGGCGGTCTTTCTTTAGGCATCCAGAGGGCTGGTTTCGATATTGTGGCAAATGTCGAGATCAACCGAGATGCTATGGATACATACGCCTTGCACCATGGCAGCTCAAACCACTTCAACGAAGATGTTCGCAAGATTGACTTCTCGCCATTTCGAGGCCGAGTTGACATTGTCGTTGGCGGACCTCCGTGCCAACCTTTTTCAATCGGTGGGTTGCGCAAAGGGCATGCGGACGAAAGGGATATGATTCCAGAGTTCATCCGATGTCTCAACGAAGTTCGGCCAGCGTATTTCCTCATGGAAAATGTTCCTGGTCTTACACTCAAGAAGGCTCGCCCGTATTTTGAGTCAGTCCTTTCAAGGCTGGCTGCATGTGGATATCACATTAACTGGTCTGTAATTAACTCTGCGGATTATGGCGTGCCGCAGAAGAGAAGGCGACTATTTATACTCGGCTCCCGCTCACATCGCTTACTTCTACCTACGCCAACCCATGGCGAAAACACATCGCTACCGCACGTAAGTGCGGCTAGTAGGCTTGGCCCGGATCCTATCGGTGAAGCACCGAACTGCCCTGTGCGTTTCGCTAAGTATCCAGACTTACGCCCGAGTCCATACGCTGGGCATGTCTATAATGGAGGTGGACGCCCTATCGATCCCAACGGACCCTGCCACACAATCCTGGCATCATCGGGCGGATACAAGACTCACTGGATAGATACGGAAAATATTGCCCCGAAGTACCACTCTCATCTCCGCGCTGGTGGAGAGCCGTGGCAAGGTATAGTGCCTGGTGCTCGTCGCCTTAGCGTGGAAGAGTGCGCCATAATCCAGACCTTTCCTAGCGAGATGGCTTTCTCTGGCAAACGCTCGTCTCAGTACAAGCAAGTGGGAGACGCAGTTCCACCTGATCTGGCATTTGCCATAGGCGCGGCTTTGTATTCTCAGGCCAATGGAGTTCAATCTCCTTCGGGTCTTGTGCCTGCAAATGAGGATTTCAATCAAATGGAATTGGCGCTATGAAACGAAGACGAAATGAAAGTGTAGAGAAGGCTGTAGATATTATTCTTGATAGGCTTGATCGCCTATCAGAAGGAGAGGTTCTTGGAGAGCCTGCGCCTAGAAATGTCAAAGCGATATTTGATAGCCATATAGAATCGCAGCGCGGAAGCGTGAGACTTGCTTGTGCTTTCCTGGCAGCATATTCGTTGATTGATGAAGAGTGGGATTTTAAGACCGTCCCAGTAGGGGCGCGAGGTAAGTATGGTGATAAGAGACTCGCAGGGGAGCTGACTCAACGGCATGTCACACTTCACAACAGCATAACGGCATTTGGTGAAAATTTAGGCTGGAAGGGAGCGGTGCGCCAGTTTGATCTCTCGGCTGATATACGCTTTGCATCATTCGTGAGCAACCTTGAATGCCTGCAGCCAGCAGAAAGGGAAGCGCTTGTCAATCACATTGTATGGAGACTTGAACAATCCAAGGTGATTCCGCAAGCACTGCCAGTTTTACCAAGGGGTTATTTGTCGTATGCGAGAAGTCTTCGTCTCTGCGAAAGGCTGATGAAAGTACCCTCAGAGGGTCACATCCAGCAGTTCTTGGTTGCCGCCTTCATTGAAGTCCATCGAAAGCGATATGGGCATCGAGTTATTACACATCACCCGCATGCATCTGACAAATTCGATGGGGCAACTGGAGATATTGAGGAATACAGAGAGGACTTGCTAATAGCGGCATTCGAGGTAACGGTAAGGGATGATTGGAAGAACCGACTTAGTGATTTTCAAAAGAAAGCGGTTCGGGGCAATCTGCCAAAATACGTAATATTCGCTTCCGATGTCCGGGGTGATAGCGATCTATATCCCGCGTCCAAACTAATAGATTTCATCGAGCACCTGAGCTTCGATCTTGCTGTTGTCGATCTATCTGATTTCTTCTCGGTGTTCTGTGCAGAGTTGACTCGGGAAGAGATCGGGCAGGCCATAAATAGAGCCTACCATTTGCTGACAGAACCTCGGCTTTGTGGTCGTGAGGACTTCATCGGCAAGTACCGTGAAGTTACAAACGAGTGGCTTGATAGCTAACTGCAACCGCGCCTCCTATAACCCGGATCACTGAAGTCAGGCTGTTGCGGTTGACGCCTTCCAGCCGGCTGGCGAAGTCGGTCACGTTAACCCAGCGGTCATCCTCGAACGCTTGATCGAGAAGGGCAGCCTTGGGGGCAGTGGCTTCAAGCATGTCGTTCTGGACGGACGTGATGTGGGTGAGCTGCGCGTTCTCCTGGGCGAGGCGCTCTTTCTCTTCGGCCAGCGTGGCGGCGAGACGGAGTGCCTCGGGCAAGGACTGTGGGATCTGGGGTTGAGGCTGGAGCGAATAGCTGCCGGTCTTGCGGATGGTGGGCAGGACTTCACGCTTGACCCAGCGCTTGAACCGCTTGGCTTCCGCCTTGTGGCTACCAAGGATCGCTTCGTAAAGCCATGATTCGCTTATCAAATTCACGCCGCGAGTGAGCAAACCTGGGATTTGCAGGTTTTGTACTTCGTCCGTGTCCAGCCTGGTGGTCATGTTGTGGGCATCGGAGTGGCTCGGCACCAGTGCAACATACAACGCCAGGAATCGAGGCTCGCCCCCTTCCACCCTTGGGTCCATGAACCAACGATTTGGTCACCTTCTGGGCTCCACCAGGGGTACGAATCGGTTTCGTACCCTTCCACTTCTGGAAGGGCCGAGCGCAGGGCTTGTCGGAGCGGGCGACGAAGAAGTAGAGACCCTGCTCGGTGAGCACCGTAACCTCTTGATTTCCCCCAGGGGTGTTAATCGGATTAACCCCCTTCCAGTCAGGCGAACCATAATCGAGGTTATCCGCTTGGTCTTTTCAGAGGGGGAGGAAATTTGCCGTCCACCCTATCCACGCGCCAGGGGTCACAACGGATGCGGCCCCTTTCCCGCTCGCCAAGGGGGTCGAACGGATCGACACCCCACTCCTAAAACCGCGTAGCGGACGGGAAGCGGGACTTCATCACCAGACGGTAGATGTCAGCCTCGGGGATTCAGCTTGGTATCCGAACGCAACCGCGACCCTCGTGATTCGCGAGAGTTGCCGTGAAAATCCTTGCTGAACAGCGCTTGAACCCGGTTGGCTTCCGCCTTGTGGCTACCAAGGATCGCCCCGTAAAGCCCTGATTCACTTATCAAATTCACATCACAATTTCCAGAACCGGCGATTTGCAGGTTTTGTGCTTCGTCCTCATTGAGGTGATTTGCTGCCTCGCTTTCACCGAGGGATTCATTGTAAGCCTATGATTAGTTTATTAAATTTACGCCACAAGGTCCGAAAACCGACGATTTATAGGTTTTGTGCTTCGGCGGCATCGACCCGCGAGGTCCAAACCCACCAAACCGGTGGCTTTGAACTTCGTCTATATCCAGCATGCAGGTGAGACGCTCGGTGTGGGCAACCGCTGGGCGACCACCGAGAAGGAGTCCAGCCGGCCTTGCTCACCGGAGAAGATGAAGAGCTAGGTGACGATGGTGCTGCCGGGTCCGTCTTTGTAGGACGCATCCTCCATTGGAGGTTGAGTGATAACACCACGGTTTGCGAGGCGCTCGATGCTTTGCTTGACCTTGTCGTGACGAGAGCCCACCAGCTCAGTGATCGAGAGGCAGCCGAGAGGGTGGAACGCATCACCATCCGGTAGACATCGGACTCAGGGATCCACTTGTACTGACGGAGGATCTCGTAGAGCCGGAAGGGGGCGACATCGACCGTCTTGGCTGCATCGCGGATGTAGCAGTCCTCACTGTCGGCGACGACAGCCTCGGCGAAGTCCACCAGCGGGGCCTGCTCGGTGAGCTGGGCTGCCTGCTTCTTGGCGAAGTCGATCATGACCATCTTGTCCCGGTACTCCTTCGCCCATGCTTCAGCGGCGGCTGCCGGATCGGTGAAGTCAGGGAGAGCAGGCTGCATGGAGTAGCTGCCAGTCTTGCGGATGGAGGGCAGGACTTCCTCGACAACCCATTCCTCGAACTCAACGGCGGACGGGAGCTTGGAGCGCATCACCAGACGGTAGATGTCGGCCTCGGGGATGAGCTTCGTGTGCGGATGCAAGGAGAGCATTTTGCTCTGCTTCAATGTATTCAACGCCTTAGCGCGTTTGCAGTGGTAGCGCACCGCTTCCATCGTGTTCTCATACCCAAGGGCATCGGCCACATCCTTGGCGACGAACCATGGATCGCCATTCTCGTCAGTGACGGTACGGACCTGGGCTGCAGTGACGGGGAAGGTGAAGGTGGACAGTGCGGTCATTGGTTCTCTCCAGTCTGGGAGGTACGCGAAAGGTGGAGGTGTGCGGGCTTGAAGTGATGGAGTTCCATCATTGCGATGTCGTCGGCGCTGTAGCCGGACTCAAGCAGGCTGTTGCGGATCTCACGGCTGATGTGCCGACCGCTCGCCCAAGTGGCGAGGGCGTCTCCAAGGGCAGAGGTCATGTCGTTCATGGTGTCTGTCTCCAGTGAGGATGAGGGAGACCAGATCGGCTGTCTGGGAGGCGAAGGGCGTCACTGTCGAAGGCCGACAGGCAGCGGGTGGGGTGCAAGAGCGAAGGAGACGAAGACCTTCGGTGGTAGAGAGGCAGGCAGAGGGAGGCGGTATGGAGGGACTAGAGCTGTCCCTCTGGAAAAATCACAGATACAAGAAGAGAGACAGCCAGAAGATCCGCCGACCTTCGCACCACCAGGACAGCAGGATTAGGCGCAGCGAGGGCTCAAGCCTCTCGGCAGCGGATGACAACAAGCCCAGAGCAGCGCCATGCCCCCCTAGATCAGGGGACCACGGTCTTCCTTGGCTCAGTCGGATTCTCTCGACTGATCGACATAGAAAGCTGGACAGCCAAGGGATCCGGCTCGATCAGCGAGGAAGGCAGCTTGATCGGACTCCGAGCCGAGAGGCTTGAGGCAGCTTGAGGCCGGCTGAGGTGGAAGGGGACCATGAAGATCTTCCCTTCCATCCTCTGTTATGTCGATCAGGGCGAAGCCCGGAGGAAGGTGGTCCAGGGTGATGGCTGATGGTGGTCGACGCACGTAGCGACGAAGGAGTGGAGTCTCTTTGTCAAGCTTGGATCAGGTGGATCCTGGCCGTCCTTGGCCATGCGAATACCCCCCCAACATCTCTAAAGTATTCCTTTAGGGGTCTCCAGGGGGATAACTGATCACGTCTTGATGAGCGTCGTCCTTGCTCCTCGCTTGGCACCAGAGTGTTGAACCTTGACCCCGACCTCCAGCAGGGCTCGGGTCAGAGGGTGGCTTGGATCGCGAAGGGCAGCCTTGATCTTCTCAAGCCCCTTGGGCGCTAGGCCCAGCTCGGTGTTCAAGTGGCTCACCGAGTAATCTCCAGGCAGCGCGTTCTGCATCAGAGTCAGGAGCGCCTCATGACTTGAGCCCTTCTTGATCCGTTGCCTTGGCTTGGCTCCATCCAACTCGAAGTCCCAACCCTTGACCTGGATCCCTGGCATCTCCTCCACCAGAGCCTTCAGCATCTGCTCTCCCATCTTCCCGGTCGGCAGGATGATGAAGACATCCGACTGATCGCAGCTTCCATCCGCATCGGTCACCT
Organism: Thiorhodococcus fuscus; assembly: GCF_042682685.1. Lineage (NCBI taxonomy): Bacteria > Pseudomonadati > Pseudomonadota > Gammaproteobacteria > Chromatiales > Chromatiaceae > Thiorhodococcus > Thiorhodococcus fuscus. The sequence goes on along the minus strand of NZ_JBHUHX010000009.1, from coordinate 76,246 downwards.
TCCGGCAGCGGACTCGGTTGACGGCCTGGACCACGGACACACAGACCTGTCTGATCTGCATCTCCTCCCGGACATCCTTGTAGCCCTTCCACTCGGGGTTCTTCAGCCACTCGTTGCTCTGGACACCTTGGGTGGCGAAGAAGGCGTTGGTCGCCCAGATAGTGTCCCGGTATGGAAGGCCGAAGATGACGGCAGTGTCATAGGTCATCCAATCGTTCCGACCGTCGATGGCTCCCCAGTGACCGACAGACCACTCAGAGAAGCCAGGGTCGTACTTGACGGCATGGTGCTCGATGTCCTTGTGCAGAGCGACGAAGACCTTCCTGCCTGGATCCAGATCTTGCTGGAGCTGATGGATGAGTCGGGGAATCCGATCCTTGCCCTTCTCCTTCATCGCCGTCTTCCCGGTCCCTCTCGCCCGAGCCACATGGAGCGTGACGTTGCGGTAGTTCCGAGTCTTGGGTGGCACGGGAAGGATGACCGCTCGGTCCTCCAGGAGGGTCCAGAGGAAGTTCTGTCGAGCCGTCGCATCCAGGACCACGGGGGACGGGAGGTCATCCGGGATCAGTAGCTCGGATCCGTTGAAGCTGTACTCTAAGCCCTTCTTCGCGTACCACATGAACCTGTTCATGATCGCCTCGATGCTGCGGAGGATCTTGTCGAACCGTTCAGCCTGACGCTTGCGGTCGTCCTTGGACTCCCGTCTGCTGCCGATCAGGTCATAGCGGACCTCCTTCATGGCCGCACGGAGGTTGTCGAGGGAGATGGAGGCATCAGAGCCGAGGAGTTGAGCCTTGCGCTCGGGTGTCCAGAGCACCTTGGACTCGGTGAACCTGGAGGTGGTGTCGTCCTCGTCGCCCTCGGCATCCTTGTGCATCTCGGCGATCCGCTCCAGCAGATCCCTGACCAGCTCCACGGCAGCGACCTCATTCGGGTAGCGGTGGCGGATGTCCGGGGTGATGAAGGCCAGGGTCAGTCGGACATCGTCCGCCTTGACGTTGTACTCCTCCACGATGTTGGCGATGGCCTCATCCACGATGGTCAGCTTCCGGTAGCCATGCTCCCAGCGGACCAGGGCATCCCAGCGGCTCCTGTCATCCTTGCAGAGCCCTTCCAGGGCGTTGGTATAGGCGGCATGAGTGACCACCAGAACATCGAAGGCTTGAGCCTCTTCCGCCGTGAGGTCGGACTCGGAATGCTTGGCTGCGGCACACTCGAAGCCGGCCATGCGGTTGACGGTTTCCACGATCTCGTTGGCCTGACTGATGAGCCGGGTCACGATCAGGATTCCGACACGCTCGTCCATGAAGAGACCTTCGTTCTTCTTGGCTGTCATGGCCGAGAATAGGCAGGCACCTTGAGTCTTGCCGGTGCCCGTGGGCGGTTGGAGCACAGTCCAGCGATGCTCCTCGTCATTGATGGACGCATTGAATGCCTTGGCCATGGTTCGCCACAGGGCTTGCAGGGCTGGGCTTGGGACGTTGCCGAGGGAGGTCTCCCAGTGCTCGCGCATGGTGGCGGCGAAGACTTCAGGGAGGACGTGAGGTTGTTGCTTGTAGAGGGTCATTGTCTCTTGATTCATTCTTGTTGAATCCTCCCGCAGAGTCCCATCCACATAGCACCCACAACCGGCTCAAGAGAAAGCCAGTGCCTGTGGCAATGCGGAAGGACTCAACGAGAAAGGGTTGTGTCGATTGGGTTTCTGTGCTGATTACGCACAGTATTCAGAGGTCGCGGAGGGGATCCGCGCAGTGCGGCCTGTGGGGTCAGGCAGTGTTACTCATATTCGGGCAGGACGTACTCTAGGGCTCTGTCGTATTCGAGCAGCTTCTCGTAGTCGACAGTCCACTTTTCCAGCTTCATCAGATCCACATGGAATCTGAGGCTGTCAAGGCGTGTGGCTTGGCCGCGCTTCAGCCCGTATACCTTGGCCAGGTGAGGAAGGATAGGCGCACGTCCACCTTGCCATAGGTGGTGTATGTACTTCTCCACTGCTTCCGTTGTCAGCTTTTCGCTCTGAACAGTCATGGCGACCGAATCCACTAGAGCGGGCCATGTCTCCAGCATTTCTGGTTTCTTCGCACGGAAGGCACGGTACACCTTGAGCAGGCGCTTATACTCTGTAGCGTCGCTTACCAGCTCTCTGATGGTTTGATGTTCGATCCTGTGGACTTGCCTGCTCATACTGTCACCACGTCTTCTGGGTATGTCAGTACGAGCGTGTTCATTGCGTCGATGAATATATTCTGTGCGCCGTACTCAGTCTCACGGACTTGACGCACCATCTTCCGTCCGTCACTCACGACGGTGAGGGTCTCAAGAAATACGATGTACTCTGGGTCCGTTAATCGGTCAGCCACTGGTACGACAACTCGGATGCCGCCTAATGACATCTCGCCGGTCTCAGTGGCACATGCTTTGTATGGTGTCGATTCGATCACTGTGTTTATCCTGTTCTGCTGGGTCTCTGCCTAAGTCCCTCTGTGCGGCTCTCTGAGCCTCCCGCCGCTCTCGGTGATGTGAGTCATACCGAAAGGACAAGAGACCCTGAGATCGACGTACAGCGAGGCTCTGAGGCATTCTCAGTGCTTCTGCTGGCGCTGAGTCGAGACGCTCTCCAGCTTCCGGTCCATGACGGCCATGTGGCGCTGAAAGGCGTCGAGCTTGCCTTCGATTCGACCGAGCATGAGGAGGATCTGGTCCGCCCACGGGCAGCTCTCGGGCAAGCCGAGTGGTGTGTCGGTCCCGTTGACGGGTGAATGGGTTGGATCGTTCATGGGTTTCTGTCTCTTCAGGACGCAGGGACGGCCTGCAGTGGTTGGTGGGGATGGTGTCGCTTGGGGTGTCTGGCCCAGGACTTCAGGTCGATCAGGTAATCCCTGGCGATCTCGTCGACGGCAAAGGCGCTGCGATGGCGTGTCGAGAAGCTTGCCAGCTCCAGGGCGGATGGAAGTCCGCGCTCCTTGGCCATGGTCTTCAGCCTGGGAGCCAGAGCCTCGACCCAGTGCCACGGCTCCAGGTGTTCGGGAAAGGAGATGCCCTGGTTCAACAGGCAGGTAAAGGCGTCGACCAGGGACCGCTTGGTTCCACGGGCATTGAGCCTCAGTGCCTCGACGGATGGGACGGAGATCGGTTGTTCCATGGTCCCCTCGACTGGGGGGTCATGGCTGACGGGAGCCAGGGCAGCCTCCATGGTCTCCCTATCCGGGGGCTCATGGTCTGTAGAGCGCTCCCTCGTCATGGTCCCCTCTATCAGGGGGTCATGGTCACGCCACCTCCTTCAGTGCCTTGACCTTCTTCTTGGCTGTTGCTTGATGGAAGCGTTCAGTCTGCTCGACTGTAGTGATGTAGTCTCCAATCTCGACATCTCCACCGAAGCGGCCTGAAGCCTTGACGTACAGCGTGTCGGTGTTGGTGATCCCTGCATCCAATAGCGTGATCATCATCTCCAAGCACCGCCCATACCGCTCAAGGTCTTTCATGTTCAGGACATCACGGATTGGACGATTGAATGTAGTCTTCCACACTCCAGCGGAATAGCCGGAGACAGCACGGGCAACGAGACTGAAGATCGTCTCATCCCAGCTAGCACCGGCAGAACCGAAGGTCTTGCGTGTCCAATGCTTCAGGGTCTTGTCCAGCTCCACTAGGTCAGAGACTCGGTATTGATGGAACGAGCCCATGATGTAGACCGCCTTCTCCATGTCACGGAAGTAGGCTCGGATCTCCTGCCCTTCAGGCGTTCTAGCTTGCTGGCCTAGATCCATCACGACATCGCGGCTCAGAAGGTAGTCAATCTGCTGCCCACCTCGTTTGCCTGTGGGGGTCAGGATTCGGTCACTAATCTGTGACTGAAACATCAGGTGACTGGTTGTCGGCATGAGATCCCGCTTCACCCAGTTGGCAAATTTGCCTTGCGGCTTCCCGATCCAGCTCCACACCGTCCGTGCGTCATACGTTGGCTGTGTGCCGTCCAGCTCGAAGGGGAAGCGGTGACGGTGTTTGATCATCCGCTTAGCCGACTCCTCGCTGAACCCTGCGATCATGTACTGCTTCTCGGTGGCTGTGTCGTGGGTTCCCTTGAGGCTTCTCCCATCGCTGGGACCACGGCGGCGCTTACGGTTCTTCTTGACTTCGTATTCGTTGATGTTGTCAGTGATAGACATTGTTCAGTTTCCTTTTCAGGTGAGCACCCACAGGCAAGCACCATCCAGCTAGCCCACCAACTCCCCTGAACAAAAGGAAGCTAGCTGGCAAGCCTGTAGATGCTGACCTGAATGGATTGGTGTGACTGAGTAGCCCTGGTGTGAGCTGTTGATCGAATGATCAGAGTTGGCGTGTTGCCGGATGGATCATTCCTGCAGTGCAGGTGCGAGGAGTCGCTAGACCGGGAAAGGACGGCACCGCTGAGAGGGTGATAGCTTCAAGAGCCTGTAGCACAAGCGTCCCGAGTGATCGGAACCAAGGACCGACATCGGCGATAGACATTAGCCGAGCCAGCAAAAAGAGACCCTGGCCAGCGTTGCCCCGAGTGGTTGTCAAAAGTGAGGATTTCTCACATTTGAGCGCACGACGCATGGCTGCCAGGTATTCCTTGGCTGACTCCAGCTTGAGCCAGTCGACCATCCTTGCCTGTGCGCTCTAGGGGTTTTTCTCTGAGCTGCGAAAAACCTGTTGGATTGCTGGTTGCGGCTGAGGGTGTAATCCTTACGGGGTTTGCCGCCCCGCTTGCCGGCAGTCTCCAATGCACAAATTTCTGCATTGGGAATTAGCAGCTGAATGGCAAGTCAGCCTCGGGTACTCTCAATCTCTACCAAGAGCGTCCTGGGCTGACCTATCGGGGTGATGTGTCGTCGTTCTCAGCCGAGCACCTTGGCCAACGCTTTCGCGTCCTTCCAGGTCTCGGGCAGTTCTTGTCCAGCCTGTTCGATGGCTTCCATCGTTCGCACGATCCGGCGGATGGTCTGAGGCTCAACGTCCGTCATCCTGGACAGCTCCAGTTTCGAGACGGGCTTGCAGAAGCGGAGACGCAGGAATGCCAGCTCGGTCCTCAGCTCGATGTGCCGAGAGACCTGCACATGGCGGCGGGTGGACATGGGGTCGGCTCCTCCTTGAGGTTGTTGGCTGTGATGGTTGTCCGTCAGGGACGAGGCATCGTGGTGGATGGCTGGAAGGCTGGATCGCCTGAGTGAAGAGGACGGCTCTCTACTCTACAGGGCCGCCCTAATCACCCGTTTCAAGAAAAGTATTTTTAGAACAGAATCTTGCAAGCGTGGCTAGGCGGGCGTCGGTTGGAGCGTTCTGGGGGCGGCTCGCCTGGGTGAAGCGGACGGCTTCTCTGGTCTATTAGGGAGTGTTAATCACCCGGTTTTTGCGAGAGCCTTTCATAACAAGGGCTTACAGAGGTTCTCGCGTAGATGTCGGTCGGGGTGTTCTGGAGACTGGATCACCTAGGGGAAGCGGGCGGCTCCCTCCCTCTACTGGGTGGCAGTAATTGTCTGCCATCTCAGACGCCGCCTAAGCCTCACTGGGGCGAGCATGCCTCGCACGATGCCTGCCTACCAGCGATGCCTGCCTACCAGTCTTGCCTAGGATCGTTTTGAGGGTTTCCTATGCGCTCTTTAGCGGCATTGCGTAGGGGATGCAAGTCTCTCCTCCATGTATCCACTGCAGCCTCAGTTCCCCGCGCTCATAGTCGACCACCACACTCGTGAACAGCTCTCTCAGTAGAGTGTTGCCTGCGTGGATGTCTCCAGACAGCAAGACATCCTCCAGTCGTGCAAGTCTCTTGTCGACCATGGTGCTGTCCATTGTCGAGAGCTTCTCCATCAGCTCTCGTCTCGTCTGCTCCAATGCCCTTCTTTCCTCCTCCAAGGCTGCCAGCCTGCTGGACAGCAGCGGCATCGATCCACTTTCCCTGCCTCCTCCATGCTCGATTGCCTCCATGATGTGGCCCATGACTTCTTCGATACCAGTGAGTTTGACTTCAACGTCCGTCAGCTCGGAATCGACCAAGGCATCTCCTGATGGAGCAGTCCCAACGATGAAGGAAGCATGCTGTCTCAAGGCATCTTCGGTTCGCTGGACCACCACAGACCGATAAGAACACCCAGCGCCGGCCTTGCCCTTGGTGCATACAAGCCTTGAGTCTCCTGGTCCCATGCCTTTGCCTTTCTGGGTCCGTGTCATGCTCGAACCACAGACGGGACACTTCGCCAAGCTGGCCAGAAGGAATGAGACAGACCTTCCGTGGTTGACCTTCGGCTGTCTGGTCGCCGCTCTTGCTGCCACTGTGTTGAAGGTGTCTTGGTCTACGGCTGCCGGGAAATAGCCAGGGACAGGATCTTGAGGCGTCCTGATCCGTTTGCCTTTGTCATAGCTCGTAACGTGAGGGATCAGCGTTCCAACCACTGCCGGGTTGTCTCTCAGCTTGGCGATGTAACCCTTGCTCCAGTATTCGGACTTCCCGAAGGTGGGGATTTCTTGGGTGTTCAGCATCCTGACGATCTGATCCAAGCCTCTGCCTTCAGCCAGCCAGGCGAAGATCTGCTTGACCACAGCCGCTCTCTCAGGGATCAGCCGGTACTGACCATCTACCAACTGCAGCCATCCAGGCGTCACACTGGTCAGCGCCTTACCTTGCTCCAGTGCCTGCTTGCGCTTGTTGTCCCATACGGCCTTGATCCTTCTAGCCTTGGCTGCCGACTCCTCGTTGGCTCTCATGGTCACCAGGAATGCCACCATGAACGACAGAGGATCAGCATCCAGTGTCTCTGAGGTGTATTCCCTGTTGTCTGACAGTGTGACCACGACGATTCCCTCATCGCAGATGTCGGTAAGCACTCGAAGGGCTCGCCGTGGAGTCATGCGCGACAGACGGTCCAAGGACTCGATCAGCAGATAAGACCCCCGAGGGATCAGTCCCTCCTTCACTGCGTCCATGAACTCTCCGAGCTTGCCTGTCTCGGCATTGGCTCCTCTGTAGGCAGAGACACCCAAGTCCTGGTAGCTGGACTCGTCTAAGTCGATCCCGCGACGGATGCACCAGGCTTGGGCTAGGGATGTCTGACGGCGGAAGGAGTCGCCGCGCTCTTGTTCAGGAGTGGAGAAGCGAAGGTATGAGAAGGCTTTAGGGCTGCCGCTTGCTGTCTTGGTCGGCACTTAGGACACCACTTGGATTGCTGGATGAAGTGGGGTCCATTATGCACATAAGGAAGCAGGTCTTGACGGTGAAGGGGTAGGTCCTCAACCGCTGGACGGATGGGGAGGCGCTCCGGTATGCGCTCAGAGATCGAGCGAGTGCAGGCAGCGTTTCAAGGTCTCGGCCGATGCAGTCAGTGCTTGCCGCTCCGTGTCGTTCAGCGGAATGGGGACCCGTCCCCCGGCGCCTCGGAGTCCGACGGCGACCGGGATGCTCAGGCAGACGTCCTCGATACCATATTCGCCGGCAAGCCGTACGCTGATGGGGAGCACGCTGTTCTGGTCTTCCTGGATGGTGCGTACCAGATGGGCGAGCACCAGCCCGATGGCCCAGTTGGTGTAGCCCTTGCGCGCGATGATTTCCTCGGCCGCGCGGCGCACCTGGGTCAGGATTTGGTCCATCTGGGCCGGATCGTAGGGCTTGCCGAGGATGCTGTTGCCGCAGATCGGCGTGCCGCCGATGTTGGCATGGCTCCAGACGGCGATCTCGGAATCCCCGTGCTCGCCTAGGATGAGGGCATGGACCGAGCGCGGATCCACCATGTAGTGCTCGGCCAATAGGGTGCGCAACCGGGTGGTGTCGAGCATGGTTCCTGTGCCGATGACCTGTTCGTGAGGGCGCTTGGAGAGCGTCTGCATCACATAGGTGAGCACGTCCACCGGGTTGGAGGCGATGATCAGGATGGCCTCGGGGGCGTGACGGTCGAGCTGTTCGGCGATCTGGCGGAAGACCGCCGCGTTGCGGTTGAGCAGCGAGAGTCGGTCCTCGCCGGGCCGTTGTCCGACGCCGGCCGTGACGATCACGATCTGGGCCTGGGCCAGATCGGCGTAATCTCCTGCTCGTACCCGGCGCCGACCGACATAGCCCTGGGCGTGCATCAGATCCATCGCCTCTCCCTCGGCCCGGTTCCGATCCAGGTCGACGAGGATCAGCTCGTTGGCGATGCGCTGCTGAAAGAGGGCGTTGGCCGCCGCCATTCCCACCTGTCCGGCACCAATGATTCCGATGGTATGTTGATACAGCATGCTGTCTGCTCCTCTCGTCTGTCCTTCGTCATTACCCGCCGAGTCGAGTGGCCTGTTCCGGCGCATCATGCGGTCGCGACGCGTCGTGCTTCGTTTCGGTCGGTTCCTCCATGAATCGTTCGCAAAAATACGAATGGCCCAGCCGCTGTGCTGGGCCATCAGGTTTTTCGCGGACGCGGCGCGATGCCCCGTCCGTCCGGCGTGCCCTATTTGATCGGGAACACCATGCTGTCCTTGCCGTGCTTTCTCAGGATGGCGCGGATCTTCTCGGTTTCCTGTTTGCTGGCGTAGGCGCCGGTGCGCACGCGGTGCGTGACCCGGCCTGTCGACAGGGTCGCCGTCTGGATGTTGGTGGAGATGCCCAGCAGCGCCAGTTCGGCCTTGAGTCGCTCGGCATCGGCCTGGCGTCCGAACGAACCGATCTGGACCACATAGGTTCCGCTGCGTGGTGTCACCGTTTCGGCTGGCGGTGTGGGGGTGGGGGCCGCCATTTGCGGCTTGGCCGCAGGCTTTTCGACGGGTTTCTCCGGTTCCGCTCGCGGCTGTGGGCGTGGCGCGGGTGGCGGAGGTGGTGTGTTGTCGCCGATGTCGACCTGAGTATCGGACAGGATCTCCTGGAACCTGAAGTTCGGCGCGACGTGCGGCTTCTCCGTCTCGGCCGCCGGCTTGGCGGCCGTTTCGGGGGAGCCGCTGGTGTCGCTGTGCCGCGAGCTCAGGATGTTGGTGGCCAGGACACCGAGCGCGGTGCCCATCAGGAACCACCAGACGCAGGAACGGTTTTGCTTGCGCTTCTGGCTCGTTCGAATCGGAGTGCTCTGCCGGTAATCCCTGGGCATAGGTTACATGCTCTCTGGTGACGAGACGCCGATCAACCCTAGGCCGTTGCGCAACACCTGCCGCACGGCCAGGATCAGCTTGATACGGGCATCGCGTAGGACGCCGTCTTCCACCAGGAACTGGTGGGCGTTGTAATAGGTGTGGAAATCGTTCGCCAACTCGCGCAGATACTGGGTGAGCTGGTGCGGTTCGGCCTTGAGCGCGGCCGACTCCACGACCTCCGGATAGCGGATGAGGGTGCGCAGCAAGGTCTCCTCGTGCGCCTCGGTCAGTCGCTCCAGGTTGGTCGTGCCTGGGCTCGGATCGACCACCAGTCCCTTTTCGGCCGCCTGGCGCAGCACGCTGCAGACGCGCGCGTGGGCGTACTGGACGTAATAGACCGGGTTGTCCGAGGACTCGGATTTGGCCAAGTCGAGGTCGAAGTCCAGATGCTGCTCGCAGCGGCGCATCACATAGAAGAAGCGAGCGGCGTCGCGTCCGACCTCCTGGCGCAGCTCGCGCAGGGTGACGAACTCGCCGGAGCGGGTCGACATCTGCGCCTTCTCGCCGCCACGGTAGAGGATGGCGAACTGGACCAGCAGTACCTCCAGCCGGTCGGCGTCGCTGTCGAGCGCCTGCAGCGCGGCCTTCACGCGCGGGATGTAGCCGTGATGGTCGGCGCCCCAGATGTCGATGACGCGGTCGAATCCACGCTCCATCTTATCCATGTGGTAGGCGATGTCGGAGGCGAAATAGGTGGTCTGGCCGTTGTCGCGCACCACCACGCGGTCCTTCTCGTCGCCGAACGCGGTCGAGCGGAACCAGAGCGCGCCATTCTGTTCGTAGACGTGATCGCTCGCGCGCAGTCGCTCGATCGCCCGGTTGACCGCACCGCTCTCGGTCAGCGAGCGCTCCGAATACCATTCCTGATAGTCGACCCCGAACTCCGACAGGTCGGCCCGGATGTCGTCGAGGATGGTGTTGAGCCCCAGTTCGAAGACATAGCGGTAGCGGTTGTCGCCCAGCAGACGCTTGGCAGCGGCGATGAGGCCGTCGATATGGGCCTCCTTGTCGCCGGTCGCGTTCTCCGGTTCGCCGTCGATCGGCGCGTCGGCCGGGAGGTCGGCGAAGACCTGGTCGGCGTCCACACGGTAGGCGTCGCCGTGCTCGCGGTGCAGGGTGGCGGCGATGTCCCAGACGTAGTCGCCCTTGTAGCCGTTGCTCGGGAAGCGCAGCTCCTCGCCGCACAGCTCCAGATAGCGCAACCAGACCGAGGTGCCCAGGATATCCATCTGGCGGCCGGCGTCGTTGACGTAGTACTCGCGATGGACGTCGAAACCGACCGCAGCGAGCAGGTCGGCCACCACCGCGCCGTAGGCCGCGCCGCGTCCGTGTCCGACGTGCAGCGGACCGGTCGGATTGGCCGAGACGAATTCCACCTGCACGCGCTTGCCGGCACCGACCTGGCTCAGTCCGTATGCCTGTCCGGTCGTGAGGATCTGCGGTACGACCGAGCGATAGGCGCCTTCGGCGAGGAAGAAGTTGATGAATCCGGGGCCCGCGATTTCGACCTTGTCGATCAGCGGGGAGGCGGGCAATGCCTCGATCAGTCGCTGCGCCAGATCGCGCGGCTTGGTACGGGCGAGCTTCGCGAGCACCATCGCCAGATTGGTGGCGAAATCGCCGTGACTGGCGTCCTTGGTGCGTTCCAACTGAGGCTCGGGCAACTCTTGAAGATCGAGCTGACCCTGGTCGACGAGGGTCTGGAGCGCGGCGACGATGAGATGTTTGATGTCTTGCTTCATGCAGATTGACGATTTGGTCTTGGCACACGGTCGAGCACGCGTCGCAGCCGCTTGGATGGCTGGGTCGGGCCCAGAACTGGTCCGCAATGGGATGAATCGGGATGCTTCGGTACCTGATCGCGGCGACCGAAGTGGTTGTGATCACAGGCCATTAGAATACCTGAATCCATCGACTAGAGCATGTCCTGCGGGTCCACGTCCAGCGACCAACGTAGCCCCTTGGGAGGACGGAGCGCATGCAGGGCCTGGTTCCAGCGGGCGAGGAAACGTTGGAGCGCCGGTCGCTCGCTCGACAGCACTATGAGCTGGCTGCGGTAGCGGTTGGCGCGGCGCTCCATCGGGGCGAGTGCCGGACCGAGCAGATGGACCCCGCTCGGATCCAATCCTTCGGCCAGTGCGCGCGCCTCGCGCAGGAAGGCCGTCGGCTGGTCCGCGCGCGGGGATTCCGCGCGCATCAGAACCAGGTGTGCGAAGGGTGGGAGTTCGGCGGCCTGCCGCTCGGCCAGGGCTGCGGCGGCGAACCCGGAATAGCCGTCGCGCAGCAGCGACTGGAGCAGCGGGTGCTCGGGGTGTCGCGTCTGGAGTACCACCCGACCGGGTCGTTCGGCCCGTCCGGCGCGGCCTGCGACCTGAACGATGAGTTGCGCCGTGCGTTCGGGGGCGCGGAAGTCGCTGGCATAGAGCGACTGATCGAGATCCAGGATGCCGACGAGCGTGACCTGTGGGAAATCGTGTCCCTTGGCGAGCATCTGGGTCCCGAGCAGGATCTGGATCTCGCCGCGCCGGATCGACTCCAGAACGCGGTCCAGCTCGCCCCGGCGCCGCGTGCTGTCGCGATCGATGCGGGCGATGCGAGCCTCGGGAAAGAGCGGACGCAGTTCATCCTCCAGCCGTTCGGTGCCGCGTCCGATCATGCGCAGATCCTCGCCGTTGCAGCTTGGGCAACGTTCCGGCAGTCGGTTCGACCAGCCGCAATGATGGCACCAGAGCCGCCGTTGACCGAGATGCAGGGTCAGGCGCGCGTCGCAGTGCGGGCATTCGCCGACCCAGCCGCATTGGTGGCAGGTATAGAGCGGTGCATAGCCGCGCCGATTGAGGAACAGCAAGATCTGATTGCCGGCGTCCAGTTCCGACTGCATGGCTGCGCGCAGCACGTGCGAGAGGCCGGCCTGGAGCGGCTGGGCGCGGATATCCAGCAGCGAGATCGTCGGCGCCTGCGCGCCGCCTGCGCGCTGCGGCAGTCTCAGCCAGCCATAGCGTCCGGATGTGGCGTTCTGAAGGCTCTCCAATGAGGGCGTGGCCGAACCCAGCACCACCGGGCAGCCGACCAGCTGGGCACGTCGCACCGCCAGATCGCGGCCCGAGTAACGGAATCCGTCCTGCTGTTTCAGCGAGGCGTCATGCTCCTCGTCCACTAGGATGAGTCCCAAACGCGGGATGGGCACGAAGATCGCCGAGCGCGTCCCGAGGATGAGAGTCGCCTCTCCGCGTGCGGCTCGGTGCCAGTTGAGCTCGCGCTCGTTCGCGTTCAGGGCGGAGTGGAGCACTGCGATGGGGCCGGTAATGCGCTGTCGGAAACGGTCGCGCAGCTGCGGCGTCAGGCCGATCTCGGGCACGAGCACCAACGCCTGCTGTCCGGTTGCGACCAGGGTCTGGATGAGTCGGATATAGACCTCGGTCTTACCGCTTCCGGTGACGCCTTGAAGCAGGAAGGGACGGAAGGCGCCGAACGCCTCGCCGATCGTCTCGACGGACCTGTGCTGATCCGCGTTCAGCTCGGGACCGTCCGGGCTGAGATCCACGGCGGCTGGTGCCGTCGCCTTCAGTCGGCAGCGCTCGATCAGATCCTTGCGCTCGAGCGCGCGAATGGCGGCTGCGCAATCGCCGAGCCGAGCGGAGAGATCCGACAGTGGCAGTCCGTTGGGGCACTCGCGGGCCGTCTCCAATAAGACACGCTGTTTGGGTGCGCGGGCCAGTGTCGTCAGGTCTAGACTCAGCCCTTGCGCTGTCGCCCGGATCCCCGGGACCGCTTCCTCCAAGATCGGGCTGGGTTGGCGCAGTCGGGCGGGTAGGGCGGTGAAGAGTGCGGTGCCGAGCGGCTGCTGATAGTAGGCTGCCGCCCATTGGATGAGGGCGAGATCCTTTTCGCCGAAGAGGGGTCCTGCATCCAGGGCTTTCTCGATCGGCTTGAGCCGTGCCGGGTCCTCCTGGGTCGCATCGACGATCTCGACCAGGATTCCGACCCGCAGGCTCCGCCCGAAGGGCACCAGGAGTCGTTGTCCCGGGGTCGGCCGGGCGGTTGGATCCGAGGGGGGGAGATAGTCGAAGAGTCCGAGCAGAGGGGCCGCGATGGCGACGCGCAAGACGACCGTGGTGGCGTCATCGGAAGGGCGTTCGAGGTGTACGCTCACGTCGTCGCTGTGTCTCCATTCAAGGGCCGTGTTGGTCCTCCGTTGGTGCCAGAGAGGGGCGTCTGCCAGTTCCGGCGAGCGAGAAGGATCTTCATTTGTTCACAATGCCTGTGGATAAGTCTGGGGATAGCCTTTCGTGGGCGCTCCCAAGTTGGCGTCAGTCAAGCGCTCCTGCGGTTCTGGTAAAAGATTAACCAGCTTCCGTTTGGTAACTGAAAATCAATTGGTTGCGTGATATTCCCGGCTCGGGTGGAGCGGCTGGCTTGACAGGCTCGGAATTCAACCGGGACCCTTCAGAGGGTGTGAATGATCAAGTGGTTAACCCCATTTAGAGGCTGTTCGATTCTCGATCTCATCAGAGGTTCTGGGTCTGCTTCCAGGAGCAGGATCCTCTTCCGATCATCCAACGAGCATCGTTTGCGCAGGTGCTGCAAGCGTGTATGATGCTCGCAAATTCCGAGCCGCTTCCGACTATGTTGCCATTGAACCAACAGGTACTGCGAACGGATTTGGCCGGTATGCCACTCGAATGGGTGGACTACCGGACCGCCGCCCGACTCTATTTTCTCGGTCAGGTCGCCTACTCGTGCGGTGACCCTCTATTTCTGTTGCGTGGCGGCATCAATGCCGCGACCCAAACGCAAAGCCGGCTTCGGATTCACTCCATCATCGCCACGGTCGGCCTCCATCGCTCGCTGAATAAACTGCAGAGCGACGACTATGTCCCCCCGCTCTCCAATCGCACCCTGTTTCAGCGCGACGATCACATGTGCATGTACTGCGGTCAGCGGTTCTCGCCGCGTCTGCTGTCGCGCGATCATGTCCGCCCCTCCAGCAAGGGGGGCGAGGATCACTGGAACAATCTGGTCACCGCCTGCATTCGCTGTAACAACTACAAGGCCGGCCGCTCTCCCGAGGACGCTGGAATGGAGTTGCTGGCGGTTCCTTTCACGCCGACGCATGCCGAGTACGTCTATCTGATGGGTCGCAACGTGCTGGCCGATCAGATGGAATTCCTGCGTGCCCATTTTCCTCGCTACAGCCCACTGTTGCGCCGGCTCGGACGCGAGATTCATCCATGAGTCGATGGGGTGGGATCGCCGACGCGATCGGCGATGCGACTGGCGAGTCGTTTCGGGTCGAGCGCGAACAACCGGTCGGTGGCGGCTGCATCAATCGGGCGGCCGTGCTCGGCGATGGTCGTCGCAGCTATTTCGTCAAGCTGAACTCGACCGACCGCGCCGAGATGTTCGCGGCCGAATTCGAGGGGTTGACCGCGCTGGCCTCGGCCGAGGCCATTCGGGTTCCCCGTCCGATCTGTACCGGCGTTGCCGACGGTCAGTCCTTCCTGGTCATGGAGCGGTTGGATCTCGGCGGGAGGCTGGATGGCGCGCTCGCTGGCGAACGGCTGGCGGCCATGCATCGCTCCAGCGCTGAGACCTTCGGCTGGCACCGGGACAACACCATCGGCTCCACCCCGCAGACCAATCGCCGGGAGCGCGACTGGGTGTCCTTCTGGCGCGAGCAGCGTCTCGGTCATCAGCTGAAACTCGCCGCCGCCAACGGACACGGCGGCGATTTGCAGCACGACGGCGAGCGCCTGATGGCGGATCTCGGCCTGCTGATCGGGCACGATCCCGTGCCCTCGCTGCTGCACGGGGACCTGTGGGGCGGGAACATCGGCAGTACCCCCGACCGGCAGCCGGTAATCTTCGATCCGGCCGTTTATTACGGAGATCGCGAGGCGGATCTGGCGATGACCGAGCTGTTCGGCGGCTTCGGTTCGGAGTTCTATGCGGCCTACCGTGCCGCCTGGCCACTGGACCCGGGCTATGGGGTTCGCCGCCTGCTCTACAACCTCTACCACGTCCTCAATCACCTGAATCTTTTTGGCGGCGGCTATCTCAGCCAGTCGCGCCAGATGATTTCACGCCTATTGGCCGAGATTCGCTAAGGGAATTGCGTCGCGCGGTTACGCCAAAATGACGGATGTGTTAAAAACCGCCATTGTTGTCATTGGCAGGTTGTCGACCCAGATTGATCTACGCCGATCCCTTCTTTTCCATGTCTCGAGAACTCCTGCTGCTCCGTCACGCCAAGTCCGATTGGGACTCTGGCGCCTCGACCGATTTCGATCGTCCGCTCGCCAAACGCGGCAAGAACGATGCACCCAAGGTGGGGGCCTGGCTCTATCGCGAGGGATTGGTGCCCGACCATGTCGTCAGCTCGCCGGCCGAGCGGGCCCGCCAGACTGCGACCAAGGTATGCAAGTGCCTGGACTTCAAGAAGAAGCGCATCGTTTGGGATAGTGCCATCTACGAGGCGGGACTGCCCGAGCTGCTGGAGGTGCTGTCACGGGTTCCGCCCGAGGCCGCAACCGTGCTCCTGATCGGCCATAACCCCGGACTCGAAGCGTTGCTGAGACATCTCGTCGCGGACGATTACGAGCCGCCAGACGATGGCAAGCTCCTGCCCACCGCCGCCGTCGCCCGGCTCGAAATGCCGGACGATTGGGGGCAGCTCGATTCCGGGAGTGCACAGCTCTTGTCCTTGACTCGACCGCGCGCCCTCTAGAGGCGCCCCGGTTTCCGTTCTCCAGGCGTCGATCGCCCTTCAGCCAGCGTCGGCCTTGCGAGCGCCGATGGCCCAGAACCGCAGCCCGACGAGCACCCCGACCAGCAGTGTCAGTCCCCCTCCGATCCAGAGTCCGGCGCCCAGCGGGTCGCGCTCGAAGGTCGCCGTTTGGTAGAAGATGCTGGCCGCGAGGAAGGCGACCCCGGTGGTCCAGGCCCCGACGAAGAGCGCCCAGCGCACGCCGGCCTCGCGGACGATGGCCCCGATGGTCGCCGCGCAGGGGAAGTAGAGCAGCACGAACAGCAGATAGGCGAATGCGCCGGCCTGTCCGTCGAAGCGTTCGGTCATGGCGTTGAAGGTTTCGCTGCCGACGCCCTGTTCCTCTGCGGCCAGTCCTTGATCGCTCAGATCGCCGACGTCGAGTCCGAGCGGGTCGAGCAGGCGCGCGCCCAGCGCCGAGAGGTTTTCTTGGATCGAGGAGGCCGCGCGTCCCAGATCGCGCCACAGATCGAATGGCTCCTGCGTCTCGGTCGGATGCTCTTCCTCGGCCAGGCGCCCGTAGAGCGAATCCAATGTTCCGACGATGACCTCCTTGGCGAGAACGCCGGAGAAGATCCCAAGCACGGCCGGCCAATTGTCCTCGCGGATGCCCATGGGGGCGAACACCGGCGTCGCGGTGCGGCTGATGGCGGCCAGGACGGACTGGTCGCTTTCATGGTTGCCCATCGTGCCGTCGCTGCCGATGGTGGCGAGCACGTTGAGGATGAGCACCATCACCACGATGACCTTGCCCGCTTCGCGCAGGAAGAGCCTGACCCGGTCCCAGGTGCGCAGCAGCACGCCCTTGACGGTCGGCAGGTGATAGGGCGGCAGCTCCATCAGCAGGCCCGAGCTGTCGCCCTTGAGCAGGGTGTGCTTCATCGCCAGTCCCGACAGGACGGCGACGGCGATGCCGGTCAGATAGAGCACGAAGACCAGATTCTGCCCCGAATGCGGGAAAAAGGCCGCCGCGAACAGTGCGTAGACCGGGAGTCTGGCTCCGCAGGACATGAAGGGATTCATGAGGATGGTCAGCTTGCGTTCGCGTTCGCTTTCGAGCGTGCGGGTCGCCATTACCGCCGGGACGTTGCAGCCGAAGCCCACGATCAGGGGCACGAACGCCTTGCCCGGCAACCCGATCGAGCGCATGAAGCGGTCCATGACGAAGGCCGCGCGCGCCATGTAGCCCGAGTCCTCCAGGATCGAGAGCACGATGTAGAGGCTGGCGATGATGGGGATGAAGGTTCCGACCACCTGCAGACCGCCGCCGATGCCCTCGGCCAGCACCAGGGACAGCCAGTCGGGTGCGTTCAGGTCGTCAAGCAGCGCTCCGAGTCCGTCGACGAACAGGGCCCGGCCGGCGAGATCGAAAAAGTCGATGAAGGCGCCCCCGATGTTCATGGTGAACATGAACATGAGATAGATCATCAGCAGGAACAGCGGGATGCCGAAGATGCGATTGAGAACGACCCGATCGATGCGGTCCGATAGGGTGCGCTCAACCCGGTGGCTCTCGCGCATGACCCGTTGCGCCAGAGCGTGTGCATGGCCGAAGCGGGTATCGGCGATGTGGAGGTCCGCGTCCTCTCCAGTGCGCACGGTGATCTGATGACGCAACTGCTCAGCGCGTTCCAGTATCTCGGGGGCGACCGATTGTTCGGCCGAAAGGTCCGATTCGAGGAGCTTGAGCGCCAGCCAGCGGCTGTTGGCCCGATCGGCGATCTCGCTCAGACTCGGTGCGAGCTCCGCGATCGCCTCCTCGACGAATTCGCTCTGACCCAGCGGCAGTCCGGCCGGTTCGCGCCCCTCGGCGACGGCGAGTAGACGTGCCTGGAGCTCGGTCAGGCCCTCCTTGGCAACCGCCACCACGGGGACGACGGGACAGCCGATCGCCTGCGCGAGCTGAGCGATGTCGATCCGCACGCCGCGCTTACGCGCGACGTCCATCATGTTGAGGGCGACGATGACCGGAACGCCCATCTCCAACAGTTGGACGGACAGGTAGAGATTGCGCTCCAGGTTGTTCGCATCCAGGACGTTGACGATGAGGTCGGCCTCGCGGCTGAGGAGGTAATCCCGCGTGACCACCTCGTCGAGCGAGCTGGCATCGAGCGAATAGATGCCAGGCAGGTCGATGACCTTGATTCGGCGCCCATCCAGCTCCATGGCGCCTTCCTTGCGCTCGACCGTGACGCCCGGCCAGTTCCCGGTGGTCTGGCGGATGCCGGTCAGGGCATTGAAGAGCGCGGATTTGCCGCAATTCGGATTGCCGGCCAGTGCGACGGTCAGTGGGCGTGGTGGCTGTGCCGAGACGGCGGCAGTGTGTGGATTGTTAGGCGCTGTCATCGTTTCTCACCGCCCCATGCTGGACCGCGCGGGGTCGGTCGCCGTTTCGGCATCCGGGCCTGGGTCCTCCTCCGCGAGATCGCATAGGGTGACCCAGAGCTTGTCGGCGATTCCGGAACCGACCGCGATGCGCACCTCGCCGGTCGCCAGTACCAGGCCTTGACCGCGGCGCTGTACCACGCTCAACCGGCTGCCTTGTCGCAGGCCCAGTGATAGAAGGCGGCGCATCAGATGGCGTCCGCCCTGGATTTCGGCCAGACGTGCCGGCGTGCTTTGCGGAAGATCGGACAATCGAATGAGTTCGGCGGACTGGGGCATGGGTCGGTACTGCTGATGATGGGCGGGCGAGTGACATTGTCGATGGTGGAAGCATACCCGAATGGAGGGGCTTCCACAGACGCGCGGATACGGGATTCTTGGGCGGCTGAAGCCTGTTTAGACTCGGATTCCATATTGGGACCGATCCAGGAACGATGCAATCGCTCGGCCAGTTCCCGACGGCTGCTGGGAGCTTCGGTCCGGCGTGATGGTGTCCAAACACCCGTATCGTCGGCTCGTTCATGGAATATGATGGCGGTCGCCGAGGCGACGAATCGACCGACGACTAGATGATGAGTCCCGCTTCGGGGCGCGATCAAGAGTGACCTTTCATGGCTGGCAAGAGAATCGAGTTTCGGGAGGATTTGCGCACGTCCTCGGACTATCTGCGGATGGCCATCCCTTTGATGGTGCAGCGCCAGATTCCGCCGACGCCCTACAACTATGCGCTCTGGTATGTGCATGTCCAGAACGCGAACCCCGATCTGAGCAAGGTGTTGCTCGAACAGTTTCCGAGTGCCGGCTGCTACGACCCAGAAAAAAGCGAGTCGCTCTTTTTCGAGCACATCATCAAGGACTATCTGCCGAACAGTCCGGACGTCCAGCATCTGCTCGTCGGTATGCTTGCGCAGTTGGCGCAGTCGGTCTCGAAAAGCGCCGAAGGCGCGCGCGACTACGGCACTACGCTGAAGGATGCGATGGAGGTCCTCGACCTATCGATCGACGAGGAACAGATCCAGGACGTCCTCGGTCGGTTGCTCGCCGAGACGGTCGAGCTGGAGAAACGCAACAAGGCGTTCCAGGAACAGCTCGCATCGGCCAGTCTTGAGGTCGAGAGACTCCGCAGCGAATTGGAGGAGAGTCAGCAGAGCGCGCGTGTCGATCCGCTCACCAAGATCGCCAATCGGCGCGCCTTCAACGATGCCATACTCCAGTCGCTGAGCCTGCCTGGCGCACCGACCTCGCTGCTGTTGCTGGACCTGGATCACTTCAAGCGTTGCAACGATACCTATGGTCATCCGATGGGCGATCGGATCCTCCAAATGTTTGGCAGTCTGCTCAAGGGGTTCGAGAGCGATACGCTGTTTGTCGCGCGCTACGGTGGCGAGGAGTTCGTCGTCATCGTCAACGAGGGTATCAGCGCCGCCCGCGCGATCGCCGAAGACATTCGGCACAAAGCTGCAGGCGTGCGCATCAGGCGCAAGAACAGTCAGGAGGTGATCAGTGCCGTCACGGTCTCGATCGGCGTCGTTCAGGCCTGGTCGGGCGAGAGCGTGGAGAGTCTGATCGAGCGCGCGGACCAGGCGCTCTATCGTGCCAAGGACCTGGGGCGCAACCGGGTCGTGGTGAACGAGGACCGAGCGGGTTCGCCGGCACCGGGCGGGAGTTGATCTCCGCCGAGTGGAACGGGCTCAGCAGAGATCGAAGCGATCGAACTGCATGCTGAACTGTCCCCGGCCCTGGGTCATGCTGCGCAGGCGGGTGCTGTATCCGAGCAACGGTTCGAGCGCGACCTCGGCCTGGATGGTCACCTGATCGCCGAATGCCGCCGTGTCCTGGATGAGCGCGTGGCGAGCCTGCAGGTCACCTAGCACGGTCCCGAGGCTCGTCGCCGGAACCACCGCCTCCAGACGCATGATGGGATGTATGTGGGCTGGCGACGCCGACTCGAAGGCCTTGCGCAAGGCCTTCGAGGTTGCGGCCACGAGGGCCTCGGGAGTCGATCCGGGTCCAAAGAGTTCGACCTCGGTCACCTGAATCGCCACATCCATGACCTGAGTGCCATTGATCGGACCCGATGCGAGCGCGCCTTGGATGCCGTCTTGGATCGCTTGGACCTGCGCCTCGTTCAGTGACGCCCCCTCCGGCAGGACCCTCGGGGCGAGCTGGATCTCGCAGCCGCTGCCGCGCGGGCGCGGCGTCAGGGCGACCGCGACGCGGGCCATGAGATCCGGTTGGCGCACGTCCGGGCGCGGCGGCGGGGCGAAGAGCGCATCGGCGCTGGCGGTGCGACGGATGGTCTCGCGCACGGCGACCGCCGGACGACCGGCTCTCACCTGGATGCCGAACTCGCGCTCGATGCGTTCCAGCACGATCTGCAGGTGCAGCTCGCCCATCCCGCGCAGCAGCCGCTGTCCCGTCTCCGGATCCTCCTCGACCAAAAGCGTCGGATCCTCCTGCTCGATCTTGCCCAGCACCTCCAGCAGGCGCTCCTCGTCCGTTGCGGTGGCGGGCTCGATCGCCAGGCCCAGGACAGGCGCCTGCAGTGCGATGCGCTCCAGCATCAACAGATGCCCGGGCGCGCAGAGTGTGTCGCCGGTCGTTGCCCAGCGCAGCCCGGCGAGCAGGACGATCTGACCGGCCTCGGCCCGATCCAGCTTGGTCTTTTTGCCGGCGTCGATCTCGAACAGCCGGGCGACCTGCTCACGTCGAATTCGGCCGTCGCTTGAGCGGAATTCCAGCGCGTCTCCCGGGTTGAGGGTTCCTCGGTAGAGTCGGACGAAGACGTGACGCCGTCCGTCCCACAGTTGGACCTTGAATGCCAGCGCGGCGAGCGGTCCCTGTGGGTCCATCTCGACCGACTCCTGCTCTCCGTCGGGGCCCTCGGCGGACGCGGGCGGTCGGTCGAGTGGTGCGGGAAGACAATCGATGATGCCGTCCAGCAATGGCTGGACGCCCATGTTGCGTAGCGCGCTTCCGCCATAGCAGGGGCAGAGCAGTCCGTCCAGGGTGCCACGGCGCAGCGCCGCGCGGATGGCCTCGGGTGTGGGTTCCATCCCCGATAGAACCGCCTCGGCCAGGGTCTCGTCGGCCTCCGCCGCAGCGAGTAGAAGCGCCTCCCGTAATTCGGCGCAGCGCTCCCACAAGTCTGGTGGACAGGGTTCGGTGACGACCTCCTCGCCCTGTTCGCCGGTGAAACGAATCAGCGTTCGGTCGATCAGATGAATGACAGCGCCGCCGTCCGGCAGCGGTACGGTGACGGGCGCCGGCTCGGCACCGAGACGTTGCTTGACGGCGGCGAGACTTCGGTCAAAATCCGCGCCCGGTCGATCCATCTTATTGACGAAGAAAAGGGTCGGAAGCTTGAAGTGCGAGCGTTGCCGCCACACCGTTTCTGTCTGTGGCTCGACCCCGCGCACCCCGTCGAGAACGATGACGCAACCGTCCAGCACGCGCATCGCGCGCTCGACCTCGATCGTGAAATCGACGTGTCCTGGGGTATCGATCAGCTGGATCTGGTGGTCGCGCCAAGGGGCCTTGGTGACGGCGGCGGTGATGGTGATACCGTGCTGCTGCTCCTCGGCCATGTAGTCCATGTGGGCCGCTCCGTCATGCACCTCGCCGATTTTGTAAGAGGCGCCGGTGTAATAAAGGATGCGTTCGGTAAGCGTCGTTTTACCCGCATCCACGTGAGCGGCGATCCCGATATTGCGGACGTGCGAGAATCGGGCCGGTTTTTTCATCGCGTTTTACTTCGCTTAGGAGCAAGAGGGGTTATGAGAGCTGTTGTTCATGGCAAACGCAATCGGGCGTGGCTTGTGCCGGCGATGTGCGTATCGCTGCTTGGTTGGGGGGGCAGTACCGGCGCCCAGGCCGAAACCTTCCGGCTCGAGAATCCGAACGACTCGGTCGTCGGGGTTCCTTTCTATTTCAAGGCGCGCAATAAGGATACGCTGCTCGACATCGCTCGCCAGAACAACCTGGGCTTCGATGACATGCGCCAGGCGAATCCCAGCGTCGATATTTGGGTCCCCGGCGATGGAACCGAGGTGATGGTTCCGAGCTTCTTCGTGTTGCCGAACGTGCCGCGTGAAGGGATCGTGATCAATCGGGCCGAGAAGCGCCTCTATTACTATCCGCCCGAGGATCCCAGCGAGGTGCGCATCTACACCATCAGCGTCGGCAAGGACGCTATGGGAACCCCGCTCGGCAACTTCAAGGTCATCCAAAAGCGCAAAGATCCGACCTGGACTCCGGGACCCAACGTGCGTGCCATGCATGCCGCGCGCGGCGATATCCTGCCTGCCCAGGTTCCGCCTGGACCGGACAATCCGCTCGGCCGTTATGCCATGCGTCTGAGCAATCCCGATTACCTGATCCATGGAACCAGTATGCCATGGGGTCTCGGTATGGAGGTGAGCGGAGGCTGTATCCGCATGTACCCCGAGGGGGTCGAGGAACTGTTCGGGCTGGTGGACCTTGATACGCCCGTGGCTATCATCGATCAGCCCTACAAGATCGGTTGGCGCGGCAACGACCTCTATCTGGAGGTCCAGACTGGCGAGAAGAGTGTGACGCAGAGTGCCAGAAACGTCATCCCTGAATCGGTGGCGAATGCCGAGGGCGTCGTAATCGACTGGGGTGCGGTCGAGCGGGCGGTGAAGGAGGACTCCGGTGTCCCACAGGTCGTGGGACACCGGAGTGGATCAGGCAGTGGGTCTTACTTGCCCATGATCTTCTGATACATGCGGTCCAGACGCTCGGTGTTGGCGTTGCAGCAGGACTGGGCGCTGTTTGCGGTGTCCAGGGCCTGCTGAGCCATGTCGCGGGCGGTTTGGTCGGTGGTGCAGCCACCGAACATGGAAGCGGTCAGAATAGCGGCAGCAGAAAGGGATGCGAACTTCAGTGTTTTGCTCATCGGCTTAAATCTCCTGGTCTTTGGCCGTTAGGCCATCAATGTATAACACAGTATGCGGATTATTTCCGAACCTCACGCGCACCAATGCCGCCAGCTCTGGCGATTCGCCATGGTCCAAGTTCGTACGGGAGCCTGTGCTCATGCGGACGTACTCCGACTCATGCGAGAGGAGCGGCCCTGGGGTTGGGGTCGGTACAAAGATTGGGGCAAATTCGATTCAACATCAAGCCCACAGATGGGCTCAAAATCAGATTTTTTACCACGGTTTGCGTTCGGGCAGCATTCGACGATTTATCGCTCCCATGCGAAACATCAAGTCTTTTTAAGGCTATCTATATAATTCATATTCTTACAAGATAATTTTGTTCCTTTGTCGCATCTCTGGAAAAGAGATGATCAGCCGGTCGATCCGCGCCGTCGCCCCTTCCTTCGAGGTGGGCGAAGGGGTGGAGGACAAGAATCGATGCCTCGAACCAACAAGTTGCAAAATCACCAAGCCCGCTTGGGTCGTCGGGGTATTCCTCCCTGCAACTCACTGTTCGACCCGCGTTTTCGAGCACGAATCGAGTGCGATTGTCCGGCTGTTGTTCTGCGACGCTATCCGTCTTTTCGTCACCCGAGTCCATATCCTTACCGGCTGGATCGAGGTCGTGAGGGAATCTAGGAGTTTTCGATGCATCGTTACTACGGACGCGTCGCTCAGGCGCCGTCTCAATTGCCCTTTCGCTGCAGCGGTTTCTCGCAGGATGCAGTGATCACATCGGTTTCTGGGGATTCCGTCCCCTTGAGCGACCTACCTGCCTTTCTGCGCGCCCTTCTGGTCACCGATGGCACCGTGACCAAGACCCTGGAGGCCTATTTCTGGGAGTCGATCGCTGTGGATACTCTGGAACAGCGGTTCGAGGTGGCCAGCGAGCCGGTGCCATGGATTCAGGTTCAGACGGGCGATCTCTGTCTGGTGCGCGATGCCAGGCTGCGCGGTACCCGTACCGATCGCAACTATGTCGAGGCCTTTTCGCTCATCCGTATCGACCTCATCCCGCCGGGCTTTCGGCAACGGCTGATCGACCGCGAAATCGGCATCGGGGTCCTGATTCGCGACAGCGGTCTGGAGAGCTATCGGGAGGTTCTGGATATCGGGCTGGACCGAACGGCCGAGGGCGTGGCGGCGGTCTTTCGCACCTACCGCATCATCATCGACGGACGACCGGTGATCCTGATCACGGAATACTTTCCGTTGACCCTCTATCGTTGATCCTTCATCTTCAGCGAGCACCCCGCGCCGCCCGTCCTTCATCGATCGAGTCAGGCTCCCATGTCGCCACCTCTGGATACCATTCGCTTCAACGAAACCCCGGAGGGCGTGGATCTGGGATTGCGGGTCGCGGGTCCCGTCCCGAGGGCGCTCGCGTTCCTGTTGGACGCGGTCGTTCGCGGTGCGCTCTACCTGGCCCTGACGCTGCTCATGGCCTTCGCAGGGGTCGGACTCGGTCTCATGCTGCTCGGTTTTTTCCTGCTCGAATGGTTCTATCCGGTCCTGTTCGAGATCACCAAGGGGGCCACGCCAGGCAAGTCGGCGATGGGATTGACGGTCGTCCATGACGATGGAACCCCGGTTGCCCTGCCGGCCTCGATGATCCGCAATCTGCTGCGTGTCCTGGACTTCATGCCGGTCCTCTATGGCGTGGGACTCGTCTCCTGTCTCGTCGACCGCGATTTCAGACGTCTCGGCGATCTGGCCGCAGGTACCTTGGTGGTGCATCGGGAGCGCCGTCGGCAGGTCGCTGGGATTCCGCAGATCGCCTCCCGTCCGCCGCCTCCCGGTTTGGATTTGGCGACTCAGCAGGCGATCCTCTCCTTCGTCGAGCGCGGTCCGCGTCTATCGACGGCCAGACGCGTCGAGCTGGCCGAGATCCTGACGGCGGATACTGGCCCTCGGGGTCCGGCAGCGGTCGATCAGGTGAATGGTTGGGCCAGTTGGCTGGCGCGCGGACAGGGCTGATCGACGATGAGACAGCAGCCCTTCGAGTCCGAGAACCAGGCCGAATGGGATGACTACCGCGCGCTCATCTCACGGCTCGACGCGCCAGGAAAGAGGGGCGACGCGCCCGATCGGGTGTCGCTCGACGCCTTTCCCAGGCTCTTTCGACGTCTCTCCAGCCACTATGCCTTGGCGCGTCGGCGCGGTTACAGTCCGGGGCTGATCGAGGAGCTGCACGATCTGGTGCGACGCGGCCACGGTCATCTCTACCGGCGCAGAACGCGCTACCTCACCGCCGCGCTCGGATTCATGGCCTATGACTTTCCTCGAACCTTGCGTCGTCATGCCGCACTCTTCTGGCTTGCGGCGGCGCTCCTTTTCCTGCCCATGCTGGCGATGGGGCTGCAGGCCTACCAGGACGCGGAGATCATTCTCTCCCTGATGGACGCGGATCAGGTCGCCGAGATCGAGACCCTGTACGACCCGGACAACCGCAAACCGGGCCGTGCCCAAGAGCGCCAGGCGGACACGGATTTCGCCATGTTCGGTTTCTATATCCTCAACAACGTCGGCATCGGCTTTCGCAACTTCGCCGGGGGGCTGATGTTCGGTTTGGGCAGCGCCTTCGTGCTGCTCTTCAATGGGCTGCATATCGGCGCGGCGGCAGGACATCTCACCCGACTGGACTATGGCGGCACCTTCTGGCCCTTCGTCAGCGGTCATGGTCCTTACGAGCTGACGGCGATCGCCATCTCCGGTGCGTCCGGATTGCTGCTCGGAAAGGCGCTGCTGGCGCCCGGCAATCGCCCCCGGCTCGTCGCGCTTCGGCGCAACGCGGTCGATGCCATCCGGCTGGTCGGGGGCGCGGGGCTCATGCTGCTGCTGGCAGCCGTGGTCGAGGCATTCTGGTCATCCGGTCCGGCGCCCTCGGTCGTCAAGTACGCGGTCGGTGCGGCGGGCTGGATTCTGGTGGCGCTCTATCTGACCCTGGCCGGTCGTGGACGTCCGCGCATGGAGGCCGAATCGGGCGATGGAGATTGATCGGATCCAGGTCGCCTTGCGTCCGCGCAGTTCCTGGGAGGGGTTGGATCTGGGATTCGCGCTCGCGCGGGGCTGGTTCTGGCCGCTGTGGGGGCTCTGGTGCGCCGGAGCGCTGCCCGTCGCAATCATCCTGTTGCCGCTGACCGGATTTCGTCCGGATATCTGGCTGCTGGCTGTCTGGTGGCTCAAGCCACTCTACGAGGCGCCGCTACTGGCCTGGTCGAGTCGCGCGCTCTTCGGTCGCGTTCCAGCTCGCGCCGAGCTTCCCGGTCTGCTGCGAACCGGATGGGGGCGACGGATCCTGCCGTTTCTGCTCTGGCGGCGGCTCGGTCCCAGGCGCTCGTTCGTCATGCCCGTGTCTCTGCTCGAAGGGCTCGGAGGACGCGACGGGCGCCAGCGTCGACGGCTACTCAACGAGGGCGGGGCGACCCCGAGTTGGCTGACGCTCGTCTCCTATCATTTCGAGATCGTCCTCTGGGCTGCGGCGTTGCTGGGGCTCTTCTTTCTGGTGCCGTCCGAGTTGCCGCGCATCGATCTTCAATCGGCGGTGCTGGACGCGGAGACATGGGCCTACTGGATCAGCGCACTGGCCTACGTTCTGGTGTTCTCCTGCATCGCGCCCTTTTACGTGTGTGCCGGTTTCATGCTCTATCTGAATCGGCGTACCGAGCTGGAGGCTTGGGACCTGGAGTTGGCCTTTCGCAAGGCGGCCGAGCCCACATCCCGTTGGTCCGCCTCGGCGCGAGTCGCACCGGTCCTGTTGCTCGTTCTGGCCTTGGGCGCGGGTCTGCCGACCGGTTCGGCGGAGGCGGCCGCCACGTCGGACCCGGAGCGTGCGCGACAGCACATCCAAGAGATCCTCGACATGCCTGACTTCGGTCGGGCGCGCGAGATGTGGGTCTGGGTTCCGATCGAGCGAGCCGAGCAGGGTGCCGAGCCCGCCGAGGCGCTCCCGGATTGGATCGCCGCGATCGCGGTTCGCGTCGGTGGCATCCTCAAGTGGGGGCTCATGGTCTTGGCGCTCCTGGGGCTGGCCCTGCTTGCGCGGCGCGTTTTGCGCGACTGGCGCCGCCCGTCTCTTCGGCCGCCAAATCCAGGGCCGGAGCCCGTGGGCATCTTCGAATCGATCCCTGAAGGGATGTCCCTGGATGCGATCCCGGACCAGGTTCGTGCCCATCTGGCCCAGGGCGATGCGCGTGGCGCGCTCGGGCTCTTGTACCGTGCGGCACTGCTGCATCTCGTCCACCGAGGGCTCGGCATCCCGGACGGTGCGACCGAACTCGAATGTCTGGCGCTGGCCCGGAAGCGATTCTCCGCGACCGAGCTCGGCCCCCTGCCGCACCTGGTGCGTGAGTGGCGGGGGCTCGCCTATGCCCATGTCGTGCCCGATCCCGGAACGATCGAATCCTTGCTGACCGATTGGTGTCGCTGGAGGCAGTCCAGATCCACCGAGGAGGTGGCGGTATGAGCTCAGAGCGACGCCTTGTCTCGCTGGTCCTCTATGGATTGCTGTTCGTGCTCGGCGTTGGAGGCGTGGTCTGGTTTTTCGACAACTTCGAGCGCCGCGCCATCCAGGTTCCGGTCGGCTATTCCGCCGAAGCGCGCCGCAATCCCTGGCTGGCGCTTGAGCGTTATCTGAGTCGGAGCGGGACCCAGGTCGAGAGCCTGACCGGACGCGCCCCGTTGGGCGATCTACCGCCCACGACCGACACCCTCGTCGTCAGAGGTCTCGGTCCGCTGAACGCGTCGCGACGCGACGCGCTGCGGCACTGGATGGAGGAGGGTGGCCATCTGATCGTCGAGGCCAGACGGCTGTGGGACGAGGATGCGCGTCCCCGCGACGACCTGCTGGCCGATCTCGGAATCCGGCTCCAGATCGAGTCCGACGAGAAACGGCTTCAAGAGGGTTCGGAGGCGTCCGCATTCGAGATTCCGGCACCGGATCTACCCAGGCCGCTCATGGTGGCCTTCGATCCCCGTTACCATCTGGCTGCGGAGGGCGAGGCGTCCGGCGATCTGATGCTGGGCGGTCGGCTGCGTCTGGTCGAGCGCGCGGTCGGGGCCGGCCGGCTGACCGTGCTTAGCGATGGCGGTTTCATGACCAACGCCGAGATCGGCCATCATGATCACGCCTTCTTCGCGGCGCGGCTCGTCGCTTCCAGTTCCGGCAGCAAGGTCTGGTTGCTCTACGACAGCGCGGTTCCCTGGCTCGGCGAGCTCGTCTGGTCGGCCGCGCCCCAAGCGGTGATCTCGGCCGGTACGCTGATTCTGGTGTGGCTCTGGTCGCTCGGCGTTCGCTTGGGGCCGTTGCGGAACGAATCGCGAGCGCGCCAGCGCGATCTGCTCGAACACCTGGATGCGAGTGGCGATTTCCTCTGGCGCCAGGGCCGTGCCGCCCAACTGGTCGAGACGGGCCGGCGCCGGGTCCTTGCCGCCTGGGTGAGACGTTACCCGCATCTGGAGCGCTCAGATCGGAACGCTCAGGCCGATGCCATCGCCGAGTCCACCGGCTGGCCGGCGGAGCGGGTGAGCCGTGCCCTGTTCACCCGTGCCGAGGATGCCGCCGGATTCGTCGAGCAGGCCAGGTTGCTCCAATCGCTCTGGCGCCGGGCCGGACCCGGCCGCAGCCGGCCGTCGAGCCACCGGCGATGAGGGCGGAACGAGCTGTCAGAGACCAGCCTCCAGCTACCAGCTTGATGTAGGTGCGAATTTATTCGTACCTGCGAACATCGGGACGCTGTTGTCGGACGACTGCTCAAGGCGAAAATCTTCGCAAAACAACGGCTGGAAGCTGGTCGTTGGCGGCTGACTGCTTATCGATGACTTTTGGAGAATTGGATGAATCGAACCGAGATCGCGTCACCCCAGGAGGTGGAACGTGCCGCCGATCGGCTTGCGCGGCTGGAGGCGTCGGTGGCACTGGCGCTCGTCGGTCAGCGTCGGGTGGTGCGCGAGTCGATCGTCGCCCTGGCCGCCGCCGGGCATGTGCTGCTCGAAGGCGTGCCCGGGGTCGGCAAGACGCTGCTGGTGCGCGCCCTGGCCGCCGCGCTCGGTGGACGCTTCTCGCGCATCCAGTTCACGCCCGACCTGATGCCGAGCGATGTCACGGGTCACGCCATGTTCGACCTGAAAAGCGAGGAGTTTCGGATTCGGCGTGGTCCTCTCTTTTGCAACCTGCTCTTGGGCGACGAGATCAACCGCGCGCCCGCCAAGACCCAGTCGGCCATGCTGGAGGCGATGCAGGAGCAGCAGGTCACCATCGAGGGCAAGGCGCTGCCGTTGCCCTCGCCCTTCCTGGTCTTCGCCACCCAGAACCCGATCGAGCAGGAGGGCACCTATCCATTGCCCCAGGCCCAACTCGACCGCTTCCTGCTCAAGGCGTTCATCGACTATCCGGAGGCCGAGGATGAATTGGAGCTGGTCCGCGCAGCCACCCAGGGCAAGGTCGGCGATCGGCTGGATACCTCGCAGGTCGAACAGGTCTGCGGCCCCGAGGATCTGCTCGATCTGCAGCGGGTCGCGGCCCGGTTGCGGATGGACGAGAGTCTGCTCGACTATGCCGTGCGGCTGGTTCGCGCCGCGCGCGATTGGCAGGGCATCGAGACCGGGCCCGGACCGCGCGCCAGCGTCGCGCTGGTTCGCGCCGCCCGGGGGCATGCGCTCCTGGCCGGAAACGGCTTCGTCACTCCGGACGACGTCAAGGCGATGGCCCCTTCGGTGCTGCGTCATCGGCTCAAGCTGACCGCCGATCTGGAGATCGAGGGCTATCGCCCGGACGAGGTGCTGGCCGACCTCGTCGCCGGGGTTCCTGCACCGCGCGTCTGAGACGGACCTTAAGGGCGGGGACGCGTTTTTTTACGGGTTCTCGCTCATGGGGGATGCGGGTGGGCAGCAGGGTTCCGCTTCGTCCCACACGATGCGCAAGACTTCGATCTCCCGCACGCCGGCACTCGTCGGACACGGGTCGCAGATATCGCGAACCGGGCGTCGTCGACAGCCGTGACAGCGCTCGACCAATGCCAAACCCCGCGCGATGTCCTGGCGCCGCTCCTCGATCGCACGGGCACGCGCCTCCAAGTCGGCATCCATCTTTCTGAGTCGCGATGCCACCGCTCGACTCGCCTCGTCGCCCGTCTGGCTCGACCTTCGCAGATCTGCAAGCTCAGCGAGCTGCTGCAAGGAAAAACCGAGGCGAGCCAAGGTCAGCAGGGCCGCGAAGCGAGCCTCATCGTCTTCCGTATAGAGCCGAGTCCCGCCGGGTGTCCGGCGGGGATGTACCAGGCCATTCTCTTCGTAGAACCTTAGGGTTCGCACCGTCGTTCCCAGTCGTTGCGCGATCGCGCCGATCTTCAGACTCATCGATCGACCGCTCATAGATCCACGATTTGGACCTGATAGCCCTGCTCGCGCACCGCCGCGAGGACGCGGTGCGGCGGTGCGTGCACGGGATCGCTCGGCAAGAACAGTAGATGGGGCTTTGCGGAATGATGGGTTTCTCCCGAGACACCCAGCTGCTCGGCAAGCCGGGCAACCAACTGCTGCTTGGTCTCGCTGTCCAACGCTTCCTTGATATGCAACATCACATCAGTGGCCATGGGGGTTCCTCCGCGACAGGGGGGTGTATTTATCTAACGTTAACGTTAGATGTTTTTATCTCACGTCAACGTTAGATCAATGTCAAGCTCGATGTTTCGCGATCGGTCGTCTATCGATTGCTTCCCGATCTCGACTCTCGGCTCGTGCGCTTCCGTTTCGCTCGGCGGAATGACGCGCTTGGCGACGTGGAGATGCCGTCTCGGACTGGCAGAAGCCCGGCATCAGCGCCGGGTTTTCGAGGGATTCACCGAGAAGGTTTGATTTATATTTTTTGGTTCGAGCTGCGTAGAGTAGCCGCGTCCAAACCCATGCGAGGTGTTATGTCATGAACGTACAAGAGCAGACCATGATCGAGGATTTGTTCCAGCGTCTGCGCAAGGCGGAGTCTCGGACTGGTCCGCGCGATGTCGAGGCGGAGAGTCTCATCCTCGACCTGACGGATCGCCAACCGGCCGCACCCTACTACATGGCCCAGGCGATCCTGGTTCAGGAGCAGGCGCTACACCGGCTGCAGGAGCGCGTGGAGGAGCTGGAGCGAGCGGAGGCCGAGCGTCCCCAGGGCGGTGGCTTCCTCGGTGGTCTATTCGGGGCCAATCCTCAGCCTTCCGCCAAGACTCGGTCGTCGATGAAAGGCGATTGGAACGCCAATCGTCACCTACCGAGTTCGGCTGGCGCCATGTTTCAGCCCTCGGCGGGTGGCGGCGGCTTTCTGAGCGGTGCCGTTCAGACGGCCATGGGTGTGGCGGGCGGCATGCTGATCGGCAATGCCATCGCGGATCTGTTCTCGGGCGAGGAGCCGTCCGCCGAGAGTCCGCCCGCCGCGTCTTTTGAGCCGGCCGACGGGACCCGCATGGCGGATGTCGAGGAGGAGGACGATGGCGGTTTCTTCGACGGTTTCGGGGGAGGCGACGACGGGTTCGCCTGATCTCCAGCGAAGCCGTATCCGGCGAGCGCTTGTCTGACGGGGCGGGGTCGAGATGCGCTTCAGCCGGAACCGGCGAAGAGCCAGATTCCCAGGTTCAAGGTGACGAATGAGAGCAAGGTCGTGACCAGTAGCGCAGAGGCGCAGCGCTCGCCCTGGCCGTAGTGTTGGGCGAGCAGCGGGAAGATGGTCACCATAGGCAGTCCCGCCAGGATCACCGCCGCCTGGGTCAGTGTCGGGTCGAAGGCCGGAACCACTGCCAGCATCAGAAGGACGGCAGCCGGATGCAGGAGCAGCTTGCCGGCGGCGATCGCCAGGGTCCCATCCAGTCCGTGGTGCAGACGTTGTCCGGCCAGATTGCCGCCGATGGCGAAGAGTGCGACCGCCGCTGCGGATCCGGCCAGCAGATCGACGGTTCCCGACAGCGCCCGCGGAAGATGCCAGCCCAGTCCCGAGAAAAGGAGTCCCAAACCGATCGCGAGCAGGAGCGGATTTTGCGCCACGACGCGCACGACCTTGCCGAGTGTGTGCAGCATCCCCTGATGCTCGCGACTCTGGTGAACCTCGATCAGGATGAGCGTCAGCGGCAGGATGACCAGCACCTCGGTCAGGATCGCCATGGCGACCGCGTTCAGCGCAGTCTCGCCCAAGAGCTGGGCGATGAGCGCATAGCCGAGATAGCCGCTGTTTGACATGGAGACGCCGAGTCCGAAGAAGGCGTTGTCGAACAGGGGCGTGCGGCGCACTGCCGTCGCCACGCCGAGGCCGATGGCGAAGGCGATCAGCGATCCGGCCACATAGGCGGCCAGGAAGGGCGCAACGATGATGTCGTCGAGCGGGCGTTGCGCAAGCGTCTTGAACATCAGCGCCGGCAGGGCGAAGGAGAGTACGTAGCGCCCCATGGCGGCCGTCCCTTCGCGCGGCATCCAGTCCGCACGCACGGCGAATGCGCCGATCACGATCAGCAGAAAGAGCGGCGCGGTGGTGGCGAGGAGGGATGACACGGCGAATGTCCAGTCGGAGCGTCCCATGGTGTCGATCCGAAGGTTTGCTTGTCAACCCGCGTGTGGGCTGAAAATCTCCTGTCCAGCGTGCATGGGGTCAGGATCCATACGACCGTTCAATAGGGCCGCGAGAGCGATTCAACATGGGTTTCCCGTGTCGTGTTCGGGCGGATTCGGGCGGCTCGCGCGTCTTGACGCGCCATGAACGCCTATCGATAATGAATGAAATTTCATTCATGAATACAATGTCTTCCGTGACTGCTCAAACCAGCGACGGCCCCGTTATCGAAGACCGCAAGGACATGATCTTTCATCATGCCAGCCGGGTCTTTGCCGCCAAAGGCTATGCCGGGACCAAGATCACCGACATCGCCGCCGCCGCCAATATGTCGCAGGGGCTGCTCTATCGCTATTTCGATTCCAAGGAGCGGCTCTTCACCGAGTTGGTTCGGGCCTCCTTCGAGAGACTCAATGCCTCCGTTTCCGAGTTGGAGCAGATGCCCCTATCTGCGGGCCGCAAGATCGCGCTGGCGCTCGAACAGGTGGTCGGCGGCATGGAAACCGATTCCGCCTTCGCCGAACGGGTCCTGCTGATCGCCCAGGCGACCCTGTCCGAAGGGATCCCCGAGACCACCAAGCAGCTAATTCTGCGCGAGCGCGACAAGCCCTACGAGGCGATCGCCCGCATCATGGCCAAGGGGCAAGAGGAAGGGGGTATCCGGCCCGGATCGCCGGAGGATCTCTCGCTGCTCTTCTGGACCAACATCAAGGGGCTGGCCTTGCATAAGGTGTCCTTCGGGAGTCGCTTCTGGGTTCCCGATTTGGAGCTGTTGATCGGCTTCTTCGTGCAGTGCCGCGACTGATGGCTTCGATCGTCGTTCCGATCCTCATTCGGTATGCGTCCCAGAAACCGGGGCCGCGCTTCCGCGAGCATGCTGTGTGTTGGCGCCATGACTCGACCTCCGTTCGCGACCTCAACGGCCTTAATCGATGAGAGGCGTAAATCCTGAATGAGTCTCCAGGGTCAGATGCGCGATAGGTGTGCGCCGTGCGATGAAACAGGAACTTCGTCATCCGTGTCAGATAGGGACGTCGAAGATGGACGGTCCCGCGACTCACGGGTGGGTGGTGTCTGGGCAAGGTTCTCATGTGCCACTATGATCATTAACCCTTCGACGCGGGGAGTCTGAGTCCATTGGATTCGCCCCGTATCCGTTGCTTCCATCGTTAGCGCCGCCGCATGCAAACCCGAACCAAACTGGCCGCCGGGCTCGTTATCATTCTCGTCGTCAATCTCGTCGTCAGTCTCTATGGCATCTATCAGTTGAAAGAGACTGCAGATCGCGAGGCGGCCGTGCGCGAGCACAGCTCATTGGTCGTCACGACGGCATTGACTGCCCAGGTGTATTTCAAGAAACAGGTGCAGGAGTGGAAGAACATCCTGCTCCGGGGGCAGGACAAGGCACTCTTCGACCGCTATCTCGCCCGTTTCGAGCATGAGGAGGCGCTGACCAGCCGGAGCATCCACCAGCTGATCGGCCAACTGGCCGATGAACCTCGGGCGATCGCCATCGCCCGACGTTTTCTCGATGCCCACGAGCGGCTGGGCCGCGAATACCGTCAGGCGCTCGTTTTCTACCGCGCCGAGGACGCAAGTCCCCAGTTGGTCGTCGACCAGCGGGTGCGCGGGATCGACCGCGAGCCGACCGATCTCATCGACGAGGTGGTCCGGGCCGCGCTCGCGCACAAGGATCGCGTCCTGGCCGAGATCGATGCCTCGGCCACGCGCGTGGAGACCTGGATCCTCGGTCTCATGATCGGGGCCATGAGCGGGGCCGTCTTTTTGCTCATCTGGCTCGTCGATCGCAACATCGGGCAACCGATCGCAACCGCGACCGCCATCGCTCGGCGGGTCAGCGCGGGCGATTTTTCGGTCCCGATCAAGGTCGAGGGCTTCGGTGAGCAGGCCGAGATGCTCTCCGCGCTCAAGGCCATGCAGGAGAACTTGTCCAGTTCGCAGGCGAGTCTGCGCGAGAGCGAGGCGCGCTCGCGCATGCTGCTGGAATCCACCGGCGAGGGCATCTATGGGGTCGATACGGACGGGATCTGCATCTTCTGCAATCCGGCTGCAGCGCGCATGCTCGGCCATCAGTCGCCGGCCGTGCTCATCGGTTGCGACATGCATCAGGTGGTCCACCATTCATACGCCGACGGTACGCCCTATCCGCTGGAGAGCTGTCAGGCGTTGGCGACCTACACGCAGGGCGTTCCGGCCTTCGGCGACGACGAGGTCTTCTGGCGCTCGGACGGAAGCTGCTTTCCCGTCGAGTACCATTCCAACCCCATTCATCGCAGAGGCAAGCTGGTCGGCGCGGTGGTGACCTTCTCCGACATCTCGGCGCGCAAGGAGGCGGAGTTGGCGCTGCGGGTGGCCCATGCCGCGCTCGCCGAGGAGCGTTCCCAGCTCGCCGACCGCGTGCGGCGTCGCACACAGGAGCTGGATCGGGCCAATGCCGAGTTGGCCCGCTCGGCCCAGGCCAAGGACGAGTTCCTTGCCGCCATGAGTCACGAGCTGCGCACCCCGCTGACCTCCATCCTGGGGTTGTCCGAGACCCTGGGCGATCGTCTTCTAGGACCACTGAACGGCCAGCAGGAGAAGGCCATCCGCATGGTTCACGAGAATGGCGCCCATCTGCTCGAACTCATCAACGACATCCTCGATATGTCCCGCGTGGCCTCGGGTCAGATGAGCCTGCGCATGGATCAGGTCCCTGTCGATCAGCTCTGCGACGCCAGCCTGCGGCTGATCGGTCTATCGGCCAAGCGCAAGGAGCTCAAGGTCACCATGAGCATCGACCCGGCGGTGCGTCTGGTCCAGGGCGACAGCCGTCGGCTCAAGCAGATGCTGGTCAACCTGCTGGGCAACGCGGTCAAGTTCACCCCTCAGGGCGGCTCGGTCGGTCTCGACGTCGTCGCCGATGCCGCTCGACGCGAGGTGCGTTTCTGCATCTGGGACACGGGTGTCGGCATACCGGCCGAACAGTACGAGCGTCTCTTCCAGCCGTTCGTACAGCTCGACAGCCGGCCGTCGCGTCAGTACGACGGCACGGGACTGGGGCTGGCGCTGGCCTCGGGCATGGCCGAGCTGCACCAGGGGCGCATCGAGGTGCGGAGCCAGGTGGGCGAGGGCAGCCGGTTCGAGATCGTCCTGCCCTGGGATCCGGAGGCGCAGAGCGCCGACCGGCTCGACCGGCATGCGGTTCCGAGCGTGGAAACCGACGGCCCGGTCGAATCGGGATCGCCTCCACGGGTCCTGCTGGTGGACGACAACGAGAGCAATCTGGAGATGATCTCGACCTATCTGCGCATCAGAGGCTGCGAGGTGCGTACCGCCAACAGCGGGTTGAAGGCGATCGCCATGGCCAGGCAAGCACGTCCCGACATCGTTCTGATGGACGTGCAGATGCCCGAGATGGACGGTCTGGAGACCACCCGGCGTCTGCGCGACGACCCGGCGCTGCGTCTAACCCCCATCATCGCGGTGACCGCGCTGGCCATGCCGGGTGATCGCGAGCAGTGCCTGGAGGCGGGCATGGACGATTATCTGAGCAAGCCGCTCGGTCTCAAGGAACTGCATGGAGCCCTGATCAATTGGATCAGCCGGACGCGGGCTGCATGAGGGGCGTCGCCTAAGTTTCGCTTTCGCTTGGGGTCCGAAATGGGCAGCTGGCGATCACCTTGGATGGAACCCGCGCAGCAGACGGCGGAGCCGATTGGCCGTCGTTGCCTCTTGTCCCGCGCGACCGAATCGGGCCGGGACATAGAGCGCGATGAAGCGGCTCACCGTCGCCGCGAGGTCCGGGCGCCGTCGGGCGACCCGTCGGCCATAGTCGCTCGGTCCCTCCTGTGGCTGGCGCGCGAGCCCTGCGCGCGCGAGGCGTTGGCAGAATCGCTGGTACTGGGCGTCGAGCGGATCCAGCCGGCGCTCGCCACGCAGCATGGCAAGCAGGATGAGGCCGAGCGTGAGGGATGCGGCCAGGATCATGAGGATCGCAATCCCGTATTCGCCGAAATCGGCGAGTCCGATCCGTTCGAGCAGTGCGTACTGGTCGGCGAGGGAGAAATCCAGCACCCAGTTCTGCCAGGCCGCGTCCAGGCTGTCGGTGAAGAGCCTCAGGTTCTTGATCAGCCGGGCGAGCCGGTCGGCTTCGTGGAGATCGAAGCGAACGGAGGAGCCCGCGCCGAGCAGCCGCGTGGCGCTGCGGTTGTCGATGCGGCTCGGGTCGATGGCGGCGGTCGGATCCACCCGGACCCAGCCGCGTCCCTGGATCAGCACCTCGACCCAGGCGTGCGCATCCGATTGCCAGACCGCCAGGTAGCCGCCGATTCGGTTCGGCTCGCCCCCGAGGTAGCCCAGCACGATGCGCGAGGGCAGGCCGCCGATGCGCATCAGCAGGGCGAAGGCGCTGGCGTAGTGCTCGCAGAACCCGCGGCGGGTCTCGAACAGGAATTGGTCCGCCGGATTCGCGCCTAGCGCGGGCGGTAGCAGGGTGTAATGAAAGTCCTCGCGGTGCAGATACTCGAGTCCGCGTTGGACCAGGCCCCAATCGTCGTTCGACTCGGCACGCCAGTCGGCGACCAGATCGCGCATCCGTTGGGTGACGTTGGCTGGAAGCCTGAGCGCATAGTCGCGCCGCGCCGCGTCGGGTTCCACTGTTCGATAGTCGAGTGCCGAGCGCACCCGGTAGCGCTTGGCGGTGTCCACCGGCTGGCGCGAGACGAGCTGGAGGTCGGATGTGATGAAGCTGGCGTCGGGTGCGGTGATCGGCACGTCCAGGGCGAACAGCCATGTCCGGTTGGTCTCCTCCAGCAGCACCTCGTAGTCGAGTTGTCTCGTCGCGCGCTCCAAGCGCGCTCGGGCGGGATCGGCCACTGGCGGCGGGTTGCCGGGTGTCCAGCGTCGTCCATCCATCTCCCAGAGCACGGGGCCGCGCCAGTAGCGTTCGGCGGACGGCGGCGGCTGGTCCTCGAAGCGGACCCTGAAGGCGAGCGCGCCGTTCACGACCAGTTCGCTGATACGTCCGGGCTCCATGGTGTCGGACATCCCGGTCGTGCCCTTGTCGCGGTCCAGTCCCAGGTCCCAGAGCGGGGCGGTCAGTCGTGGGAAAAGCAGGAAGAGCACCAGCGTCAGTGGCAGGGCCTGGAGCGCGAGTTTGGCCGCGACCGTCAGGGCCGAGCGGAGCTCGCGGTTCCTGAGCCCGCCGTTGATATCGACCAGCAGACCGACCAGACCCAGGGCGACCAGCGACTGATAGAGCGCAAGTCCGAACGACTGGTCGAAGAGGAATTGGGCCACGATCAGGAATCCGATCAGGATGATCGTCAGACGCAGGTCGCGCCGGGTCTTCAGCTCCAGCAGCTTGAGCGCCAGCATGGTGGTCAGGAGCGCGGTCCCGCCGTCCTGTCCGACCAGGGTGTGGTTGGCATAGAGACAGTTAGCGATCGCGGCGATGGTGAGCAGTGCGCGTAGCGCGGGTCCGGGGAGCGCGGCCGGCCAGCGAAAGGCGGCGAGCCGCACCGCGACCACCAGGGCGAGAAAGGCGTCGACCCGCCAGTCCAGGTAGCGCGTCAGCGGCAGCCCGGCAGCGATCACCAGCAGGCTGGTCCAGAGCGTCTGGTGGGGCTCGGGACGCTCGTGCGGCGGGATGGGGCGGGTTTTGCGCATCCTCGTTAGGGGTTTTCCGAGACGATTCATGCCCATCGACGGTGGAGTGTTCTGATTCGATTCAAAGGATCAAAAGGATGACAGACATTCTGCTAACGCAGTCGAGTCTCTCGCCGGCGCCGAAGCCTCACGCGCCTTCATATCCGAACAGCGCCAAGCGTGTCAGGCAACGCTGGGTGTGGGCCGCACCCTGGTCCAGCCCCTCGACGGCACCGGGAAGACGCAGCCCGAAGCGGATCCGGGCGGTGCTGGCGTCCAGCACCTGACGGGCCAGCAGGCTCAGGCGCACCTCGGGGTCAGGTGCGTCGAGGTGCGACCAGTCGAGCCAGAGTTCCTGGCCCTGGTCCCCGCCGAAGACCTTCACCGTCAGACCACGCTCTCGGGCAAAGGCTTTCCAGTCGATATGGCGCGGGGAGTCGCCCGGGCGATAGCCGCGCGATCCCTGGTAGTCCTCGGCGCCCTCGCCTCGGTGGCGATGCGGACGGCGATCGTCCCCGGCGTCCGATGCGGGTGGCGGCGCCTGAGTGGCCGGTTTTGGATAGACGAGCGTGCTGGCGTCGCTGGCGATGAGACACCAGGCGCGAAAGAGTCCCATCGGGTGGTGCGTCTCGACCTTCAGATCCACGAGCCGCAGCGGGCCGCGACGCTCGGTCGCGATACCGAGATGGACCGAACGTTGGTCTCCGGGCGGGACGTAGTGCGGATCCGGTCCCTGGCCATCCTTGAGGACGCGGATGTCGTAGCGGGGACGCGGACGCTCGGAGCGCAAGGCGACCTCGAACTGGGCCGTTTCCCCCGCAAAGACCGCTGTCCCGCCCCGGACCTGGATGGCGAGGCCGAGCAGATTGAACCAGGCGTGGTGCATGGCCACGATTCCGACCGAGGCGAGAAAGAAGGTGAAGAGCAGCCCCAGGTTATTCTGATAGTTCAGAGATCCAATCAGCATCAGCATGAGCACGGCGCCGAATAGCATCCCGGTCGCGGTCGGCAGGATGTAGATCTGGCGCGCCCGCACGCGTGCTACGCCGTCGGGGCCGCTTGGCACGCGTCGCAGCAGTCCCTCGAAGACACGACGGATGCGGTTGCGCGGGCTCACACAGGGACCCGTTCCAGGAGAAAGGTTGCGATCTCATCCTCGCCGACCTGTTGTCCGGCGATGCCAGAGGTCAGTCGATGCACAGCGCAGGACGGCAAAACCGCCTGCACGTCCTCCGGAATCGTGTAGTCCCGATTGGCCATCAGCGCCCAAGCCTTTGCGGCGTGCAGCATGCCGAGACCCGCGCGCGGAGAGAGTCCGAAGGCGAACCGTTCGCTCGCCCGCGTGAACTGAAGGATGGCGTGCACATAATCGATGACGGGGGGCGCGGCATGAACCTGGAACACCGCGTCTTGGAGCGCGATCAGTTGGGCGTTGTCGAGCACTGGGGTCTGGCGGGCGACCATGGCGCGGCGGTCCTCACCGGCGAGCAATGTCTTCTCCTGCTCGGCGTCCGGATAGCCGAGCTGGATGCGCATCAGGAAGCGGTCGAGCTGAGACTCGGGCAGCGGGAAGGTGCCGACCTGGAACAGCGGGTTCTGGGTGGCGATGACGAAGAAGGGTTCGGGCAGCGGACGGGTCTCGCCTTCGACCGTGACCTGACGCTCCTCCATCGCTTCGAGCAGCGCGCTCTGGGCCTTGGGCGTCGCCCGGTTGATCTCGTCGGCCAGGACCAGCTGCGAGAAGATCGGCCCTTGGTGGAAGCGGAAACCCTCGCTCGCGCGGTCGTAGACCGAGACCCCGATAACGTCCGCCGGCAGCAGGTCGCTGGTGAACTGGATGCGCGAATAGTCGAGGCCCAGCAGGCGCGCCAGCAGGTGGGCGAGGGTGGTCTTGCCGACGCCCGGCAGGTCCTCGATCAGCAGATGGCCGCGCGCCAGCAGGCAGGCGAGCGCGAGCCGCAGTTCATGGTCCTTGCCGAGGATGACGGCGCGCGCGCTATCGAGGATGGTCTCGGTTAGATTGGCGCGCGGTGGCAGATGTCGTTGGGTCAGGCTCATGGACGCTGGGCTCCGCTCGGTTCGTTGCCGCTGAGGGCGACGAAAAAGGCCCTGGTTTCAAGTGGCTGGGCCACTCCGGTGAGGGCGATGAATTGGGTTGTCGGCGATGAATTGGGTTACACTACTCCGCTTCTTTGAAGCGGGTTCCCTGTCATGATTGCGAGCGATCGATACGATGTCGTGGTCGTCGGTGGCGGCCACGCCGGCACCGAGGCGGCGCTGGCGGCGGCGCGTGGCGGCGCCCGCACGCTGTTGCTGACCCAGAACATCGAGACCATCGGCCAGATGAGTTGCAACCCGGCGATCGGCGGGATCGGCAAGGGACATCTGGTCAAGGAGATCGACGCGCTCGGCGGGCTCATGGGGCGTGCCGCCGATCTGGGCGGGATCCAGTTCCGCATCCTCAACGCTAGCAAAGGGGCGGCCGTGCGCGCCACCCGAGCCCAGGTGGATCGTCTGCTCTACAAGGCGGCGGTGCGCTCGGCGGCCGAGAATCAGCCCGGGCTCTCGATTTTTCAGCAGGCGGTCGACGATCTCATCGTCGAGCAGGACCGCGTCGTCGGCGTCCAGACCCAGATGGGGCTGCGTTTCATGGCCTCCGCCGTGGTGCTGACGGTCGGGACCTTTCTCGGCGGTCGTATCCATGTGGGTCTCTCCAACTATGAGGGCGGTCGCGCCGGCGATCCACCGTCCAATGCACTGGCCAAACGGCTACGCGAGCTTCCGTTTCGTGTCGAGCGTCTCAAGACCGGCACCCCGCCGCGCATCGATGCTCGCAGCATCGACTTCAGCCGCATGACCGAACAGCCCGGCGACGATCCGGTTCCGGTCTTCTCCTTCATGGGCCGTCCAGAGGACCACCCGCGTCAGGTCAGCTGCCATATCACCCATACCAGCGAGCGCACGCACGAGATCATCCGCTCCGGGCTGTCGCGCTCGCCGCTCTTCACCGGCGTGATCGAGGGCGTGGGGCCGCGCTACTGTCCCTCGATCGAGGACAAGATCGTGCGTTTCGCCGACAAGAGCTCGCATCAGATTTTCGTCGAGCCCGAGGGCCTCACCACCCACGAGGTCTATCCCAACGGCATCTCCACCAGCCTGCCCTACGACATCCAGGAGGCGCTGGTGCGCTCCATCGTCGGCTTCGAGCAGGCCCATCTGACCCGGCCCGGCTACGCGATCGAATACGACTTCTTCGATCCGCGCGATCTCAAGCCTTCCTTGGAGACCCGCTTCGTCCAGGGACTCTTCTTCGCCGGACAGATCAACGGCACCACCGGTTACGAGGAGGCCGCCGCCCAGGGACTGCTCGCCGGCGCCAACGCGGCGCTCCAGGTCCAGGGGCGCGAGCCCTGGTCGCCCTATCGCGATCAGGCCTATATCGGCGTCATGGTCGACGATCTCATCACCCGTGGGACCAACGAACCCTACCGCATGTTCACCAGCCGTGCTGAGTACCGGCTCATGCTTCGCGAAGACAATGCCGATCTGCGTCTGACCGAGATCGGACGAGGTCTGGGTCTGGTCGGCGAGGAGCAATGGCGGTTCTTCGAGGATAAACGCGAGTCGATCGAGCGCGAGCGTCAGCGTCTGCGCGACACCTGGGTCCGGCCCGAGA
Source organism: Thiorhodococcus fuscus (assembly GCF_042682685.1). Classification (NCBI taxonomy): domain Bacteria; kingdom Pseudomonadati; phylum Pseudomonadota; class Gammaproteobacteria; order Chromatiales; family Chromatiaceae; genus Thiorhodococcus; species Thiorhodococcus fuscus. Next base: position 34,148 of record NZ_JBHUHX010000009.1, on the reverse strand, counting down.
CGGTGGACCAAACAATCGCCGCTCAGGTGCTCGGCGAGCCGTTGCGCCGCGAGGCGCGCGCCTTGGACCTGCTGGCGCGGCCCAACGTCGGTCATGCCGGCATCCGGACGCTGATCGGCGATCCGCCCGAACCCCTGGCACCCGAGGTGGCCGAGCAGCTGGAGATCCAGTCGCGCTACGACGGCTACATCGCCCGCCAGCGCGCCGAGATCGACCGCCAGCGCGAGCAGGAGGCCAAGGTGCTGCCGGACGACTTCGATTACGATCAGGTGCGGGGACTCTCGGCCGAGGTGCGCGAGAAATTCAACCGGGTCCGCCCGGCTACCGTGGGTCAGGCGGCGCGCATCCCAGGTGTGACCCCGGCGGCGGTGTCGCTCTTACTCATCCATCTCAAGCGACAGGCCGGCTAGTTGGGGGGTTGGGGGGCGCCTGAGACGCGTCGGTGGTCTCGGCCCTTGCAAGAGTCTGACCGAGCGAGAGTCTGACCGAGCGAGAGAGGCTGCCAATGGCGGTCTGAATGCGTCGGCCTTGTCCCAGGAGCTGTCACCGACCGATCGCAAGGCGGTGACTCTTCAATCCTGAAACCGGAAAATCGGCCAGCTCGGCTCAGAGGTCGTTCTGTCCCAGGGTCGTTCTGTCCCAGGAGCGGAAACTCGCCGCTCTTGTTCCGCTGACGGCTCTCGACCCAGAGCTGTCACCCAAGGCTGCGCGCCGGGTATCAGGTATGACGGCATAACCTGCCAGTCAACGATGTCGAGGTCGCGACTCATCCATCCTGGTAGCGGATAGTCGATCACGCTTCAACCCGTGACAAGTTACGACCCTGATCTGTCTGTCGCGTTCACCACGCGAGCCTCCGCTATAGCACGGTCAGCAGACGGCACGATCCGGTTCGTTTTGCCTTACGGGCAAAAGGGAAGGCCAGACTCCGCCCACGTTGGACGGCCGTTGGTGCTCAGATGCGGCCGCTAGGGCAAAACAGAACCGGGAGCGCTTGGTCGCCGTCCTGTCATAAAAGCGCGCAAGTATTGGCAATCGTGCGATACGGCTGTGCAGGTATACAGGGTAGACTTCGTCTCAGAGCGAGCAACAACCAAATAGAGAACCAGATCATGGCGTCCGGAAGGCTCTTGAGACAGCTTATCAAGACGGGTGCGGAGGGCAACCGGGACGCCTTTCTGCAGGCGACCGAGGCGGTGATCCGCGACGAGCGCAGCAAGAATCACCACCTGCTGGCAAACGATCTAGAGCGGATCCTGTATAGCCGTGCAGAAATCCAGGGGGCGCCCCCGATTTTTGCCGATCGTCTGCCTAAGGATAAGGAGCGCGGGCTCCCGCTGTTGCAGATCCGTGAGTCCGCACGTCTGCTGGACGACGTCGTGCTCTCGGACGAGAACCGCTCCCTCGTGGACGAACTGCTCACGGAGCATCATCGTAGCGAACTGTTGCGCAGCCACGGCCTCTATCCCGCAGACCGCCTGTTGTTTTGTGGCCCTCCTGGATGCGGAAAGACCATGACCGCAGAGATTGTTGCCAGCGAACTCAGCCTGCCACTCGCCATAGTTCGTATCGACAGTGTCATGTCGTCCTACCTGGGAGAGACGGCCGCCAATCTGCGCCAGGTGTTCGATTTCATCACGGCCTACCCGCTGGTGGTCCTATTCGACGAATTTGACGCTTTGGCAAAGGAGCGATCGGATGCTTCCGAGCACGGCGAGTTGAAGCGGGTGGTCAATGCGTTCCTGCAAATGCTCGACGGCTACTGCGGCAAGAGCCTGTTGATTGCGGCGACCAACCACGAGCGGATCTTGGATACGGCAATCTGGCGCCGATTCGACGAAGTGCTGGTCTTCGACCCGCCCAATCAGGAACAGCTAAAGCGCCTGCTCTCCATCAAACTCCGCGGGGTGCGCCGTCAGTTTGAGGCGGACGACGGTGACATCATCGGACTGTTCAAAGGGATGTCCCACGCCGATGTGGAGCGTGTGTTGCGCCGGGCGGTCAAGGACATGGTTCTCACCGGCGTGGAGTTTCTGACGCGTCGCAATGTCGAGGCCGCAGTGCGCCGCGAAGATGCAAGAAGAGCGAGGATGAAACGGGGTTGACAAGTCATGGATGAGAGCTATTCGCACCTGACCTTGGAGCGGGAGGTCCCGGTCACCGAGAAGCGTAAAGGGGGAAACCCGCGCCCGATCGCCCCCGAGGATCCTGTCGCCCATGCCCGCAGCCTCAAGGCACGCATTGAGGATGCGCTGCAGCAAACCGAAGGGGATCTTGGCGGATTCGACGACCGGCGGCTGTTCCGCTTCGATGTGAACAAGGGTTTCAATCCGGACGACCTAAGGCACGTCTCCCCGGACATCGAGTTCGTGAGTCAGGAGGCTGACACCGTTGTTGTCGCCTTCGTCAGCAAGGCAGCGCTCGCCTCCTTCGAGGCGCGGCTTGCCTCGATGGCACAAGGAAACGTCGTCAGCTACAAGCAGGTGATCTACGCCTTGCAGGGAGTCGACGGTTGGAGCGCTGACGACCGTATCGGCTGGGCACTGCGCCGGCAAGGGATGCCAACTGCGGAACCCTTCCTACTCGACCTGGAGCTTTGGCCGGTTGATGCTCGTCCGGCGGAGCGTGACGCCCTTTGGGATGCCTTTCGGGCCTGGCTGACCAAGAATGGGATCGAAGCCCTTGATGGCGTCCGGCAGCCCGGGTTGTTGCTCCAACGCGTTCGCTGTACCCGCGTCCAGGCGGAACGGCTGCTCCGGCATCGCGACGTTCGGACCGTTGATCTGCCGCCTCGGTACGGTCTGGACCTTCGCGTTCTCACGACCGGCATCCAGGACATTCCCCCGGTGCCTTCCCCTCCGGAAGAGGCACCCGGTATCGCGATACTCGACAGCGGTCTGGCAACTGGACACCCGTTGTTGGCTCCGGCGGTCGGCGACGCGGAAAGCTTCCTCCCCGGCCATGGCCCGGACGACGAGCACGGTCATGGCACCCATGTGGCCGGCCTAGCCCTCTACGGAGACGTGCAGCAGACCCTCAAATCGGGGGTGTTCGTTCCGGAGCTTCGGCTCTTCAGCGGACGAATTCTCGACCGAAACAACGAGAACGAAACAGGGCTCGTCGAGAACCAGGTCGCCGAAGCCGTCCGCTATTTCTATGGCCAGTATGGGTGCCGGGTTTTCAACCTGTCCTTCGGAGACCGCAACAAGCCTTACCTCGGCGGCCATGTTCGCGGTCTAGCGTTTACGCTCGATACCCTGTCCCGCGAGTTTGGCGTCCTGTTTGTCGTCTCGACCGGTAACGTGTCCGGCAGTCAATTAACTGACCTCGCCTGGAAGGACGATTACCCCGGTTACCTGTCGTCGGCTGATTGGAGCCTGATCGATCCGGCCACGGCGCTCAATGCGCTCACGGTCGGTAGTATCGCCCGCTTCGACAGGAGCCATGCCAGCGGCCGGTACCCGACAGATCCGTCCGAAGTTCCGCTCGCTCGCCGCGATCAGCCAGCTCCATTTACCCGTCATGGACCGTCGGTTGGCGGTGCCGTGAAACCTGAGGTCGTCGCCTACGGCGGAAACTGGGCACTGAACACCCGTGGCGCGGCCAACTACCTAGTGAGCCAGGGTCTCGGCGAGATCTCGACGAATTTGAGATTCGCAGGCGGAAATCTGTTTGCGGTCGACTCCGGGACCAGCTTCTCGGCCCCCCATGTTGCGCACCTGGCGGCCCGTATGCTGGTCGAACGCCCCGACGCCTCGTCGGATCTGCTGCGGGCACTGCTGTTGGCGCATGCAAGCGTTCCGCCCGCCACGTCGGATCTGATTCCCCAGTCGGAGACCTGCCGCTCGGTGGTCGGGTACGGTCAGATTGATCATCTGGCTCTGTTCCGGTCCGTCGAGAATGATGTCTCGTTGGTTGCCGTCGAAAGCATCGCGAACAAACGCCATCATTTCTACGAGATCCCGGTACCTGACGATTTTTTGAGTTCCGGCCGCAGGGCTCGGGAAATCGCCATTGCCCTCGCATATACCCCAGCAGTCCGCTCGACCCGGGTCGCTTACAAGGCCAGCCGCATCGATTTCAAGCTCGTGGCTGGGCCGAGTATCGACGACGTCTCCAAAATGTTCAGTCGTGCAACAGACAAAGACGACTACGAGAACATCCCGGAGCTGAAGACGCCTGACTGTAACGCCCAGGTGCGTGGTAAGGGTACGGTTCAGAAGGCCACTTGGCAGTTTCGGCAAATCAATAAGCGGTCGATCCTGAAGAAACAGCGCTTGTTCGTCGTCGTTACTCGCAACGACTACCCTTGGGGTGAAGCGTTGAGTCTTACTGATGAGTCCTATGCTCTGGTTGTATGCTTGCGGGATCGGGCGAACGAAAGTGCGAGGCTATACACTCAGATTCGGGGGCAGTTGAGGGTGAGGCAGGCGGGTCGGGCCAAGGTTCGGGTTTAACGTGGGTCGAAACGAATGCGACCAGAGCCAGGTTCGAATCATTAGGACCGGAAGCAGTGTTTGGCGCTGTCGGTTGCAGACGCGATAGCTGAGTGGCCGCTGATGGCAATCAACCAGCCGTCTGTTTTAGGAGAATAATCGTCTGGTTTTGGTCGAGTCCTTCTGGATCGCAGACAGGGTTGAGTGACCGGTAGTGGGGCGGACCGGCCACAGAGCGAAGCAGGTCGACTTTCCGCTCCCCGCGTGCAGAAGTCGCTCGCACCGATGAGACGGGTGTCAACTCTTGGGGCGCTTGTGTCACCTCTTGAAACAAGCCGAATGGCAGGTATCCGCGTGCTGCGGGCGGTTCCTCGCGGCGATCGTCGGCATAGGTGACGATCCCCGTCCCCCCCGCGCTTGCCGACCTCATCCTCGGGCGCAAGAGCACCATGAGTGCGCTGGTGTCCACCAGGCAATCGCGCTGGCTCATGGGGACCTGATCGAGGTTTCCCACGTGTGACGCTCGGCAAGCGCGGCATCGACGAAATTGCGGATTTTGGTCGTGACTCTCACTTCGCCCATCGTCGTGACCCCAAGGTGGCTGTGTCCATGGTGATCTGTCCAGACCGTCTATAAGGCGAAGGCGTGCCAGGGTCGTTCCAAAGCGTGTGCGTTTCGAGGAGCCGCGTGCGGTCAGCGCATGCGTTTCCAGTCGATGCCGCGATAGACCCGCACCGCATTGCCGCGTTCGAGTTGGGTGTGCTGTCGCCAGCGCTGGTCCTCGGCGGCCTGGGTTTGGTCCTGGTCGCGCTCGGCGAAGAGGGCCGCGAGCCGGGCGAGTGCCAGTCTGCGATTGAGATGCTGCGAGCGTTCCTCCTGGGCCAAGCTGCTCAGGCCGCTCGGGAGATGGGTGATGCGCACGGCGCTCTCGGTGCGGTTGACATGCTGGCCGCCGGGACCGCTCGCGCGCAGGGTTTCGATGCGCAGATCCTGGGGGTTCCAGGTCTCGGTGCTGGGTTCCGCGAAGGCGGCGACGCTGACGAACCAGTTGCGGCGCTGGTGACGCGGGCGATAGGGGCTGGTCCCGGTCCATTGAATGGTCCCCAGCCAGTCGGCAATGCCGGCGTCGACCTTCGGGCCGCCGATCCGCAGCAGCACGGAGCGGGCATCGCCGCGATGCGCCCCTGGTGTGCGGTCGATCTCCTCGACCGCGAGTCCTCTGGATCGCAACTCTTCGGTCAGACGCGGGGCAAGTCGGCCGACCACCCATTCGCATTCGGCCGGACAACGTCCAGCGGAGATCTGCAGCCAGAGGGTCGGGTCGGTCATGCGCGGCGCCGCTGGGGCTTGCGGTGGCCCGGCTGTTTGTGGGCCGGACGACGCACCTTGTAGGTCAGTGCCGGGCGCAGGGTGGCGATGATGTGGCAGAGCCCTGCCTCGACCAGGTCGGCGACCACGCGGTCGATGCCCTTGTATGCCTCGGGAGCCTCGTCGTAGAGCAGTTCCTTGTCCTCGCAGACGACCCGTCCGCCGAGCGCGGTGGTGAGCAGATCGTCCGGGCGCTGACGGGCGCTGAGGCGGCCGCGCGCCTCGCCGCGTTTCCATTTGCGCCCGGCACCATGGGCGAGCGAGCGCAGACTGGCGTCGCAATCGGGGCTCGGCTGGACCAGATAGGAGAGGGTTCCGCGCGATCCGGGAATGACCAACGGGCCTTGGTCGGCCGGTGCGGCGCCCTTGCGGTGCAGCCACAGCCGCTCTCCGGACCAGTCGAGCGGGTGAACCAGGTTGTGCCAGACATCCAGGCGCGGCTCGGCCTCCGCGCCCAGTGCGTCGAGGAGACGCGCGGCGATCAGCCGGCGGTTGGCTTTGGCCCAGTCCAAGGCACGATCATGGCGGGCGAGATACGCCTGGGCGGCGTCCGAGGCGGGATCCAGTCCCTGGTGTCCCTGCTGCTCGATCAGGGTACGCAGGATGGACTCGCCCAGTCCGCGCGAGCCGCTGTGGACCAGGAGCAGCAGTTGTTCGGCGTCCAGATCCAGCGCGCTGAAGGCGTCGCGATCCAGGATCTCGGCGACTGTCTGAAGTTCTGCGAAGTGGTTGCCCCCGCCGATGGTGCCGAGCGCGCTGTCGAAATCGGTCGATTCGAGGTCCTGCTCGCCACGCCAGGCATCCAGATCCCCGTTCCAGGGGCCTTCGAGCCCCTGCAGGCGTGCGACGGCGCGTTCGGGTTTGAGCTTGCGGGTGGCCAGGTCCGTCTGCCATAGCGCCATGCCGCAGCCGATGTCGTTGCCGACCAGGGCGGGATAGATGCGCTCGGAGAGGAAGGCGGCGCCGATGGGATAGCCCTTGCCGGGGTGCAGGTCGGGTAATCCGACGGCGGCGCGCATTCCGGGTAATGCGGCGGTCTGCTCCAGTTGGCGCAGGGCCTCGCCCTCGATCCAGGTGTCGGCGGATGCGATCAGGCGCACGCCGGATGGCGACGCGGCTGGGTGTTCGCTGCGGTCGTTCATGCCAGCGAACTCTAACCGTCTGGTGCCCTTTTCGCCAAATCCTCGTGCGCCCTGGTCAAGCAGAGACCAGCGGCGCCCGTGATGTCGGCGCCATGCGGTGCCCCGATCGGCCGCCGAGCCGTCGCCACGGAACCCAGACCCCGATGCCCAGCCCGGCCAGGCCATAGAGCGCCCAGGTCGGAATCCGTGTCAACCAGTGGGCGATGAGCCGGATCAGATCGCCCTTGTAGCCGATCTTGGTGGCGCGGGCGGAATACTTGACGAAGGTGACGGCGCCGATTCTGTCGAGGGTGCGCAGTCCGCCTAGACCGAAGGTTGCGCCCAGCTTGACGGCGTTGCGGCCGAGAGCGCCGGCGCGTTCGGCGGTCGTGACGATCGTCTCGCCGCCAATGCGGTACAGGGTCGCGCTGTGCTGGCCGAATGCCTCGGCGAAACGGGCCATGCGAGTGAGCGAGGCGGCGTCGCGGGTGTGGCTGAGCAGTGTCAGTCCGCCGCGTGTCCTGGCCAGGGTATAGACGTCGCCGAACAGGCCCTTCACCGAATCCAGCGAGCGGGTCTTCTTGACCGTCTGGGCCTCCTCGACGAGCCTCTTGCCCAGCCAGGAGGGCAGTTTTCCGAGCTTGCGCGCGCTCTTGAGGACGGCCGATCCGCCCTTGACTGCGGTCGCGGCGGCCAGGCCCGGCGAGGCGGCGCCCGCCGTGCCGAGGGTCGCGGCCCCGGTGGCAAGCTGTGCCGCGCTGGCCGCCACGCCGATGGTCGCCAGGGCGACGATCACCTCGTCCGTCTCTTCCTCATGCCACCACCTGGTCCCCTGCTTGGCGAGATCGCGCAGATCGCCGATGACGAAGAGGTCGGTCGCCACCCCGGCCGCCTGACCGATGGTCTCGTCGCTGGTGCCCGACAGGAGTCCTTCGCCGAGCTTGCTGGCCTTGTAGTCCAGGCTCCCGCGTACCGCTTCGATCTCCCGGTGCAAGGCTTGCGCGGCCGGATCGGACTGGACGTAGGGGTAGTCCATGAAGAAGCCCAGATAGTCGGCCGCCTCGGCGTAGCGTTCCTGCTCGACCAGCTGGCGGGTCTCGGGAACCGGATCGATGCGGGTCAGGGCCAGGGTCGTGAGTTGCGCGCGCTGCCAGAGCACCCCGATGGCGGTCAGGGCGACGAGGAGGAGGATGGCTTTGGCGATGAGCTTGATCATGTTCCTTCAAGGATGTGCTGCGATTGATGTGTCGGCCGGGCTTTATCGTATAGTTCCGCCTTTGATCATAGGGTGTGTCGTTTGAATATTCCTCTAGACCCTCTTGGCGCGTCCGAACGGAGCGGCATCGAGGACAGACTGGCTCAAGGCTGCGAGGCATTGGGGCTGGCATGCCGCCCTGAGCAGCGTCAGCGGCTCACGGCCCTCATCAGTCTGCTCGTGCGTTGGAACAAGGCCTACAACCTCACGGCCGTGCGCGATCCGCTGGAGATGGTCTCCAAACATCTGCTCGACAGTCTGGCGGTGCTGCCCTTCCTGTTCGGCGATTCGGTGCTGGATCTCGGAACCGGGGCCGGTTTGCCGGGTCTGCCCTTGGCCATCATGGCGCCAAAGCGGCGGTTCTGGCTGCTCGACAGCAATAACAAGAAGGTGCGTTTCGTGCGTCAGGCGGTGCTGGATCTGGGGCTCGACAACGTGGAGCCGGTGCAGGCGCGCATTGAGACGTACCGGCCGGAGCAAAAATTCAGTACCATTGTCAGCCGCGCGGTCGCGGCCGACGAAATTCTGAGCGGCTCGAACGCCGAATTGCTTGCGTACCCCGGCCGGTTGCTGCTCATGAAAGGCCGTCAGCCGGACGAACGGATCGAGACGACGGGTTTGCCGTCGGCGGTTGTGATGATCCACCGTCTGAGCGTGCCCTTCCTCGATGTCTCGCGTCATTTGATCGAAATCCGGAGCACTTGAGCCGACCATGGCCAACATCATTGCGATCGCCAATCAGAAGGGCGGGGTCGGTAAGACCACGACGGCGGTCAATTTGGCCGCCTCCCTGGCCTCCATGAAACGTCGCGTCCTGCTCGTGGATCTGGATCCGCAGGGCAACGCGACCATGGGGTGCGGGATCGACAAGCACACCGTCGAGCATTCCGCCTGCGACCTGCTTCTGACCGACATTCCCGTTGCGGATTGCATTCAGCGCGTCACAGAGCCCTCGCCCGGATTCGACCTGCTGCCGTCCAATGCCGATCTCACAGCCGCTGAGATCGGGCTCATCGATTCGCCCGACCGCGAGCACCGTCTGACCAAGGTGTTGGCCCGCGCGGCCGAGGCCTACGAACTGGTCATCATCGACTGTCCGCCCTCGCTGAACATGCTGACGGTCAATGCGCTGGTCGCGGCGCAAGGCGTGCTGATTCCGCTCCAGTGCGAGTATTACGCCCTGGAAGGGCTGTCGTCTCTGCTGGATACCATCGAGCAGATCCGCGAGAGTCGCAATCCGACGCTGTGTATCGAAGGTATCCTGCGCACCATGCACGACCCGCGGAACAATCTGGCCAACCAGGTCTCGACCCAGCTCATCACCCATTTCAAGGATCAGGTGTACCGCACCATCATCCCGCGCAATGTGCGTCTCGCCGAGGCCCCGAGCCACGGTCAGTCGGCCCTGCTCTACGACCCGCAATCGAAGGGCGCGGTATCCTATCTCGCCTTGGCGAGCGAGGTGTTGCGTCGTTTGGATAAGCGTCAACAGGTGGCCTGACTCGACAGCGCATGGATATCGACCAAAGAACACCACCGAAGAAGAAGGGGCTGGGGCGCGGTCTCGATGCGTTGCTGGGCGCCGCCCGTGCTCCGGCAGTCGCCGTCTCCGGCACCGATGCTGCGCCGAGCATCGAGGCGTCCGCAGCCGCCGCAGCGGAGCGCGTGACCCATCTGCCGCTGGAGTTCATCCAGCGTGGGCGTTATCAGCCGCGCCGTGAGTTCGATCCGGACGCGCTGCGCGAGTTGGCCGATTCGATCGTGGCCCAGGGCGTCATTCAGCCGATCGTGGTGCGTCCAGTACCTGGGGCCTCCCCGGATTCTCGGCGCTACGAAATCATCGCCGGCGAGCGCCGTTGGCGCGCCTGTCAGCAGGCCGGGCTTGCGGAGATCCCGGTGGTCATCCGCGAGGTCGACGAGCCGACCGCGCTGGCCATCGGTCTGATCGAGAATATCCAGCGCGCCGATCTCAATCCGCTTGAGGAGTCCGGAGCGCTCAACCGGCTCATCTCCGAATTCGGGCTGACCCATCAGCAGGTTGCGGAAGCGGTTGGCAAGTCGCGCACCATGGTGACCAATCTGCTGCGGCTCCAGGAGTTGAATCAGGACGTCAAGGATTACGTTGTGCAGTCGCGTCTGGAGATGGGGCATGCGCGCGCGCTGCTCGGTCTCAAGGGGGGCGTTCAGAGTCAGGCTGCACGTCAAGTGGTCGCGGCCGGTCTCTCGGTGCGCGAGACGGAGAAATTGGTTCGGCGTCTGCAACAGGCGGGTGAGGCCGAGGCGGCTGGCCAGCGCCAGCCGGAGATCGACCCCGATATCCGTCGCCTGCAATCGGATCTGACCGATCGGCTGGGAGCGCCCGTTCAGATCCAGCACGGGGCCCGTGGTTCGGGGAAGCTGGTCATCGCGTACACTACGCTGGACGAATTGGACGGTATCCTCTCGCACATCAAGTGAGCGACTGTCCGAGCGGCTCTGATGTCAGGGTTCGTTCCCTTGAAGCTATTTCTAATAGAAAAATTATCGATGAGCCTATTAATTTTTTGTTCGTGCCGCGTTGACCCTATATCCACAACCGCTTATACTTCGCGCCCGGTGGGCAATGAGTTCACCCCGCCCACGACGATCTGATGCAACAGCCAGACGCGTTCCGGGCCGGAAAGATCCTCCGAGTTCAGGTGGTTTTCGGTCTGGCTTCAGTAGTGCTTGCTTTGCCGTTTGGTGGTTCAGTTGCGCTTTCGGTTCTATTGGGGGCCGGAATTTGCCTGATGGCTAATGTCTTGCTCGCGGCCTGGGTCTTTCGCGGATATCGCGCCCAGCAGCCCGAGAGGCTGGTTTTGCGTTTTTACAGCGCCGAAACCGCGAAGATTGTATTTGTGCTCGGTTCATTCGGAGCTGCCTATGCAGTGTTCGAAAGAATCAATGTACCAGCGTTGCTTGGTGCCTATTTCATGGTCCAGGTCATACCAACCCTGATAGCCGCCCAGTTCGGCAATCGAACCACGAAGTGAGAGATGATCGATGGCTTCTTCTGAAATGATGACTTCCCAAGAATACATCCAGCACCATCTCACCAATCTGACGTTTGGTCTTCATCCCGAGCACGGCCTGGGCTTCGCGCATTCGAGCGCCGACGCGGCCGCAATGGGTTTCTGGGCGATCAATGTCGATACGGTTTTCTTCTCCATCCTGCTGGGCGGCCTATTCCTTTGGTTCTTCAAAGGTGTCGCCGAAAAGGTGTCCGCCGGAGTGCCCGGGGCCGCGCAGAACTTCGTCGAATGGATCGTCGACTTCGTCGAGGACAACGTTCGCGGTTCGTTCAGCGGCAAGAATGCCATGGTCGCGCCTCTGGCCTTGACCATCTTCGCCTGGGTCTTCCTCATGAACTTGATGGATCTGCTCCCGGTCGATCTCATTCCCTATCTTTTCGGCCAGTTGATGGCGACATTCGGCGCCGAGCCGCACCACGTCTTCCTCAAGGTGGTGCCGACGACGGATCCCAATGCGACCTTCGGTATGGCGTTGACGGTCTTCTTCCTGGTGCTTTTCTACAGCATCAAGATCAAGGGCGTCGGTGGTTTCCTCGGTGAGTTGACGCTGCAGCCGTTCGGTAAGTGGGGCATGCCGGCCAACCTCATTCTGGAAGGTATCAGTCTTCTGTCCAAGCCGGTCTCTCTGGCTCTGCGACTCTTCGGCAACATGTATGCCGGTGAGATGATCTTCATCCTGATCGCCCTGCTCTACGGCGGTGGGATCGTGCTTGCAGGTACGGCTGGACTGCTGCAATTCGTTTGGGCCGTCTTCCACATCCTGATCATTACGCTCCAGGCGTTCATCTTCATGGTGTTGACCATCGTCTACCTCGACATGGCGCATCAGGAACACCACTGATCGCTTAGGCCGTCATCGTTCGTTCATTAACCGTTTTTCTTTCAATCGACTTACGTCGAAAACTTTAACCTGGGGGAACTCATGGAACTCGAAGTCGCACAAGCATTTGCTATGGCCATCAAATTCATCGGCGCTGGTCTGATGCTGGGTCTCGGTGCCGTCGGTGCCGGCGTTGGTATCGGTATCCTGGGTGGCCGTTTCCTCGAAGGCGCTGCGCGTCAGCCCGAGCTGATCCCGATGCTCCGTACCCAGTTCTTCATCGTCATGGGTCTGGTCGACGCGCTGCCGGTTATCGCGATCGCCATGGGTCTGTACCTGATGTTCGCTGCCTAAAACCCGATCCGGCTCCCTTCTCGGGGTCGGTGTCACTCGCCTGGCGTCATTCTGACGAGGTTCGAGGAAAAGGCACGAGGCAACGCTATGAATATCAATCTGACTCTGTTCGCCCAGATGGTCACCTTCGCGGTGTTCGTCGGGTTCTGTATGAAGTACATCTGGCCGCCCATCGTCAAGGCATTGGCGGAGCGCAAGGCCAAGATCGCCGAGGGCCTCGCCGCCGCCGAGCGTGGCCATCAGGAGCAGGCTCTTGGTGAGCAGCGTGCGCTGGACCTCATGAAAGAGGCCAAGACGCAGGCGGCCGATATCGTTGGTCAGGCCCAGAAGCGGGCGACCGATATCGTCGAGGAGGCCAAGTCCGATGCTCGCGTCGAAGGCGAGCGTCTGGTCGCGGCGGCACAGGCCGAGATCGAGCGCGAGACCAATCGTGCTCGCGAAGATCTGCGTGAGCGGGTCGCTTCTCTGGCCATGCTCGCCGCCGAGAAGATCCTCCAGAAAGAGATCAACGTCGATACGCATCGCGCGATCGTCGACGAGTTCGCCAAGCAGCTCTAGGGAATATCATGGCCGGAGATATCACCACCATCGCACGGCCCTATGCCGAGGCGATCTTCGAGCGCGCTAAGGAAACCGGGCAACTCGACGCCTGGTCCGAAGCGCTGGCGCTGCTGGCAGCGGTGACAGCGGATCCGCTGTTGGCCGCTCAAATCAGTAACCCATCCGTGCCGCGCGAGCAAATCCGCGAGCTCATCCTCGAAGTTTGTGGTGATGGGCTGTCGGCCGAGGCCGGCAATCTCCTGCGGTTGCTCGCGCAGAACGCACGCCTGGCGGCCATTTCCGAGATCGCCCGGCTGTTCGAGGCCCGACGTATCGCCGATCTGGGCGTACGTCACATCTCGATTCGCAGCGCGTTCGAGGTCGGGAGCGATCAACAGGAAATGCTTGCCGCTGCACTGGCGAAGCACTTCGGCGATCAGGTCGAGCTGACGGTCGAGACGGATAGCGCCCTGCTCGGCGGAATCGAGATTCGCGCCGGGGATCTGGTGATCGACAATTCCGTCCGCGGCAAGATCAAGCAACTCGCCAACGCTTTGCAATTCTGAACTGGATACCGCCATGCAACTGAACCCATCCGAGATCAGCGATCTCATCAAACAGAAGATCGAGAAATTCGACCTTCAGACCGAGGCTCGGACCGAAGGCACCATCGTCAGTCTGACCGACGGCATCGTGCGTATCCACGGGCTGTCCGACGCGCAGTACTACGAGATGCTCGAGTTCCCGGGCAATGCCTACGGACTGGCGCTGAATCTGGAGCGCGATTCGGTCGGCGCGGTCGTCCTGGGCGACTACACCCACCTGTCCGAGGGCGACTGGGTGCGCTGCACCGGCCGCGTCCTCGAGGTGCCGGTCGGCGAAGGACTGCTCGGCCGTGTCGTCGACGCCCTGGGCAACCCGATGGACGGCAAGGGTCCGATCGAGGCCGCCGGCACTTCTCCGATCGAGAAGGTCGCGCCGGGCGTCATCGAGCGTCAGTCGGTCGACCAGCCGGTCCAGACCGGTCTCAAGGCCATCGATGCCATGGTGCCTGTCGGTCGCGGCCAGCGCGAGCTGATCATCGGCGACCGTCAGACGGGTAAGACCGCCGTCGCCATCGACGCCATCATCAATCAGAAGGGCACCGGCGTTAAGTGTATCTACGTCGCCGTCGGCCAGAAGAACTCCTCGGTCGCCTCCATCGTGCGCAAGCTCGAAGAGCACGGCGCCATGGATCACACCATCGTCGTCTCGGCTCCGGCCGCAGAATCGGCTGCCATGCAGTTCCTGGCGCCCTATGCCGGCTGCGCCATGGGCGAGTACTTCCGCGACAAGGGCGAAGACGCGCTGATCGTCTACGACGACCTCACCAAGCAGGCTTGGGCCTATCGTCAGGTTTCCCTGCTGCTGCGCCGTCCGCCGGGTCGCGAGGCCTATCCGGGTGACGTCTTCTATCTGCACTCGCGTCTGCTGGAGCGCGCTGCGCGCGTCAACGCCGACTATGTCGAGAAGATGACCGACGGCAAGGTCAAGGGCCAGACCGGCTCGCTGACCGCGCTGCCCATCATCGAGACTCAGGCCGGCGACGTGTCCGCGTTCGTTCCCACGAACGTGATCTCGATCACCGACGGTCAGATCTTCCTGGAAACCGACCTCTTCAACGCGGGTATCCGTCCGGCCATCAACGCCGGTCTCTCGGTGTCCCGTGTCGGTGGCGCAGCCCAGACCAAGATCATCAAGAAGCTCGGCGGCGGTATCCGTTTGGCCCTGGCTCAGTATCGCGAGCTGGCTGCCTTCTCGCAGTTCGCCTCCGATCTGGACGAGGCCACTCGCAAGCAGTTGCAGCGTGGCGAGCGTGTCACCGAACTCATGAAGCAGTTCCAGTACTCGCCCATGAGCGTCGGCCAGATGGCCATCTCGCTGTTCGCCGCGAACGAAGGCTACCTCGACGACGTCGACGTCAAGAAGGTCGTGGACTTCGAACGCGCGCTGCAGGGCTATATCAAGTCCGCTCAGTCCGAGCTGCTCGCCAAGATCGATTCCACCGGCGGCTACGACGACGAGATCGTTCAGGCGATGCATGCGGCGATCAAGAGCTTCAAGGCAAGCAACACCTGGTAAGAGACAGCCGCCAGCAGCCAGCCGCCAGCCTCCAACGGGAGGCATGGCGGTTGGCGTGGTGCGTTCAAAAGTATCGAACCTCCTCAGCCCCAGGCCGGACAGGCCGGCGGCTGGAAGCTGGAGGCTGGGAGCTAAAAAATGGCAGGCGCCAAAGAAATCCGCACCAAGATCGCGAGCATCAAGAGCACGCAGAAGATCACCAAGGCCATGCAGATGGTCGCGGCCTCCAAGATGCGCAAGGCCCAGGATCGCATGTCCGCTTCTCGCCCCTATGCGGAGAAGATGCTCCAGGTCATCAGTCATCTGGCCCAAGCGACGCCCGAGTATCGCCACTCCTTCATGGCGGAGGAACGCCCGCGCAAGCGGGTCGGCTACATCGTCGTCTCCTCCGATCGTGGTCTCTGCGGCGGTTTGAACAGCAACCTGTTCCGTCGTCTGATCGCCGAGATCAAGGAGCAGCGCGAGGCGGGCGTGGAGCCGGTCTTCTGCACCATCGGCACCAAGGCGCTCGGCTTCTTCAAGCGTTTCGGCGGCGACGTCAAGGCGCAGACGACGCATCTCGGCGACCAGCCTCATGTCGAGGATCTGATCGGCACGGTCAAGGTCATGCTCGACGCCTTCGAGTCGGGTGAGATCGATGCCATCTACGTGGCCAGCAACGAGTTCGTCAACACCATGACTCAGCGCCCGACCATTCGGCAGCTGGTGCCGCTCGTCCCCGGCGAAAAGCAGGACTCCATGCCGTACCACTGGGACTACATCTACGAGCCCGATGCCAAGACGGTTCTGGATGCCCTGCTGACGCGCTATATCGAGTCGCTCGTCTACCAGTCGGTGGTCGAGAACAGCGCATGCGAGCAGGCCGCCCGGATGGTTGCCATGAAGGCCGCCTCCGACAATGCCGGCAACCTCATCGGCGAGTTGCAGCTCGTCTACAACAAGGCGCGCCAGGCCGCAATCACGCAGGAAATCTCCGAGATCGTGAGCGGCGCCGCCGCAGTTTGACCGCAGCCGGCTGTCGCGGGTGCTTCCCAGATACTTGACCAGATCCAGACAGAATCGCTAGATGCCGCAAGGCATAAGAGGAAAAGACTATGAGTTCCGGTAACGTGGTGGAAATCATCGGCGCCGTCGTGGACGTTCAGTTCCCACGCGGTGAGATGCCCAAGGTCTATGACGCCCTGAAGATCGAGTCGACCGGGCTGACGCTCGAGGTGCAGCAGCAGCTCGGCGACGGCGTGGTGCGGACCATCGCCATGGGCACGACCGACGGTCTGCAGCGTGGTGTCGATGTGACCGCGACGGGTGCTCCCATCCAGGTTCCGGTCGGCCAGGCGACCCTGGGCCGCATCATGGACGTTTTGGGTAACGCGATCGACGAGCAGGGCGAGGTCGAGAGCGAGGCGCGCTGGTCGATCCACCGCTCGGCCCCCAAGCTGGAGGATCAGGCAGCCTCCACCGAGATCCTCGAGACCGGCATCAAGGTCATCGACCTCATCATGCCGATCGCCAAGGGCGGTAAGGTCGGTCTGTTCGGCGGCGCCGGCGTGGGCAAGACCGTGACCCTGATGGAGCTGATCCGCAACATCGCGGTCGAGCACTCGGGCTTCTCGGTGTTTGCGGGCGTTGGCGAACGGACCCGTGAGGGTAACGACTTCTATCACGAGATGAAGGAGTCGAACGTTCTCGAAAAGGTGGCCCTGGTCTACGGCCAGATGAACGAGCCGCCGGGCAACCGTCTGCGCGTCGCGCTCACCGGTCTGACCATGGCCGAGTACTTCCGCGAGGAAGGCCGTGACGTGCTGATGTTCATCGACAACATCTACCGTTACACCCTGGCCGGAACCGAGGTGTCCGCACTGCTCGGCCGCATGCCGTCCGCGGTGGGTTACCAGCCGACCCTGGCCTCCGAGATGGGCGCCCTGCAGGAGCGCATCACCTCGACCCGCACCGGCTCCATCACCTCCTTCCAGGCGGTGTACGTGCCTGCGGACGACCTGACCGACCCCTCGCCGGCCACCACCTTCGCGCACTTGGACGCGACCCTGGTGCTCTCGCGTCAGATCGCCGAGCTGGGCATCTACCCGGCCGTGGATCCGCTGGACTCCACCAGCCGTATCCTCGATCCCAACGTCGTCGGTTCCGAGCACTACGAGACTGCGCGCGCCGTGCAGGGTACCCTGCAGCGCTACAAGGAGCTCAAGGACATCATCGCGATTCTGGGTATGGACGAGCTTTCCGAAGAGGACAAGCTCACCGTGTCCCGCGCGCGTAAGATCCAGCGCTTCCTGTCCCAGCCCTTCTTCGTGGCCGAGGTCTTCACCGGTGCGCCCGGCAAGTTCGTGTCCGTCAAGGACACCATCAAGGACTTCAAGGCGATCGTCAACGGCGAGTACGATCACCTGCCCGAGCAGGCGTTCTACATGGTCGGCGGTATCGACGAAGCGGTGGCCAAAGCAGAAAAGATGGCCAGCTAAGGGGGATTTCCCATGGCAATGACAATCCGCGTCGATATCGTCGGCGCCGAAGGCGCCATCCACTCCGGCTCCGCCACCATGGTCTATGCCACGGCGGAGATGGGCGAGGTGGGTATCGCTCCGCGTCATACCGCCTTCATCAGCCGGCTCAAGCCGGGTGATGTCCGGGTGGAGACCGAGAACGGCGAGCAGGAGCACTTCTATATCTCCGGCGGCCTGCTTGAGGTTCAACCGAGCGTGGTGACGGTTCTGGCCGACACGGCGGTTCGCGCCCATGATCTGGACGAGGCCGCCGCGCTCGAGGCCAAGCGTCGCGCCGAGGATGCGCTCGCCGGTCATACGGCCGAGTTCGAGTATGCGAAGGCTCAGACCGAGCTGGCCGAGGCCGTGGCGCAACTGCGCGCCATCGAGAAGCTGCGCAAGATAAAGCGGGGCTAAGACGATTCCCGGATATGAGCTCACCCGACGATCGGCATGTTTAGATGGGGGTTCGCCCCTCGCCATACCCTTCGGGTAGGATCCTTTCCGACCATTGTCTAAATCCCGCATCGAATGCTTCTGGCATCCTGCCGGTACCGACAAACGCCCCCGTTGACCAACGACGGGGGCGTTTGCATTTATGGCAAACTTGGATCTCCGCCCGCATCTTTATCTCTATCACATAGGCCCAATCACCCGACCGATCGCATCGCGATCGTTAGGAGGAGTCCATGACCATGTCCGATCAGGTCGTTCGTGAAGGCAAGCTGGTCTCTCTGACCTACCGCATCGCAGACGAGCGGGGCGTGATCCTTGAACAGACGGACCTTCCAGTGACCTACATCCAGGGAGGTCTGGTCGAACTCATCGGTGGGATGGACAAGGCGATCCACGGCAAGCGGGCCGGCGACGAGGTCGAACTCTCTCTGGAGCCGGAAGAAGGGTTTGGCAAGCGAGATCCGGATCTGGTCTTCACGGATGATCTCGACAACGTTCCGGCCGAATTGCGTGTCGTTGGGGCCGAGGTGCAAATGCAGAACGATCGCGGCGAGGCGCGGATCTTCCATGTCACTCAAATCGCCGAAGGACGGCTCACGATCGACGGAAACCACCGGCTCGCGGGCAAGGCGCTGAAGGTTTACGTGCGGATTCACGAGGTTCGCGATCCAGGTCCCTCGCAGCAGCCACATGGCCTGGACGGGGGCGAGCGGCCGATCGGCAGGCTTCACTGAGCGGCGTCGACCCAGCGCCTCCAAACCTGGAAGGCGCGGCGGCTCGTCGCCCAAACTGGAAAGGATGATATGAAACTCGGTGTCGTGATTCTGGCGGCAGGTCTCGGGAAGCGGATGCGTTCCAGCCTGCCGAAGGTGCTTCATCCCTTGGCCGGCAGGCCGCTGCTCGCCCATGTGCTGGACGCCGCGCGCGGCTGTGAGGCCGAGCGGGTGGTGGTCGTCTACGGCCATGGCGGTGACCGTGTCCAGGCCGCGTTGCAAGGCGAGGGTTGCGCCTGGGCCGAGCAGGCGGAGCAGCGCGGCACCGGGCATGCCCTGATCCAGGCCATGCCTCTCATGGGCGACATGGATCGGGTCATGGTGCTCTATGGTGATGTCCCGCTGATCGCACCGGAGACCCTGAGGCGTCTGATCGCGACCGGTGCGGAGACCCAACTGGGTCTGCTCACGGCCGAGATATCGGATCCGACCGGTTATGGGCGCATTTTGCGCGACGCGAGCGGGCGCGTAACCCGGATCGTCGAGCAGAAGGATGCGACCCCGGAGGAACGCGAGGTTCGCGAGATCAACACGGGTTTCCTGGTTTCCGATCGCGCGCGCCTGCAGGAGTGGCTTGGGCGGCTCGGCAACGACAACGCCCAGGGCGAGTATTACCTGACCGATGTCATCGAGATGGCGGCCCGCGAGGGGGTGACCATCGCCACCACCCAGCCAGAGGACCTGTTCGAGGTCGCCGGTGTCAACGATCGCGTCCAGCTCGCCGAGCTCGAGCGTCTCTATCAGCGTCGCGCGGCCGAGGATCTGATGCGCTCCGGCGTGACCCTGGCGGACCCGACCCGGTTCGATCTGCGCGGTCGGCTAGAGGCCGAGCAGGATGTCTCCATCGATGTGAACGTGGTGATCGAGGGCGAGGTCAGGCTCGCCTCGGGCGTGCGCGTCGGACCCAACTGTCTGCTTCGGGATTGCGTCATCGGTTCCGGCACCGAGATTCAGGCCAACTGCGTGATCGAGCAGGCCGAGGTGGGCGCCGACGCTCGGATCGGACCCTTCGCCCGATTGCGGCCCGAGGCCAAGCTCGCCGATCAGACCCATGTCGGCAACTTCGTCGAGATCAAGAAGACCTCGGTCGGACTGGGCAGCAAGGTCAACCACCTCACCTATCTGGGCGACGCCGAGGTGGGTGCCGGCGTGAACGTCGGCGCGGGCACCATCACCTGCAACTACGACGGCGCCAACAAATTCAAGACCCGTATCGGCGACGGGGCCTTCATCGGTTCCAACGCCGCATTGGTCGCGCCCGTCACGGTCGGCGAGGGTGCCACCATCGGAGCCGGCTCTGTCATCGGCAAGGATGCACCGCCCGAGCAGCTGACCGTCGCGCGCGCGCGTCAGGTTACGCTTCGGGGCTGGAAGCGTCCCACCAAATCGAGCTGACCGGGCGGCGTTTTCCGAACGGTTCGTTTTCTGCGTTCTTTATCGATCGCTCAGTGAGAGATGTCCCATGTGTGGAATCGTCGGTGCCATTGCTCAACGTCCAGTGACCGCCATCCTCTTGGAGGGGCTGCGACGGCTCGAATATCGCGGCTATGACTCCGCCGGAATCGCCGTGCTGGCGGCTCCAGGGGAACTGAAGCGTATCCGCACGCTCGGCAAGGTCGCCCGTCTGTCCGGTGAAGTGTCCGCCGATCCGCTGCTGGGCACGCTCGGAATTGCCCATACCCGTTGGGCGACCCACGGCGAGCCGGCAACCCACAATGCTCATCCCCACATCAGTCACGACCGCTGCGCCATCGTGCACAACGGTATCGTCGAGAATCATGAGGCGTTGCGTCGCGAGCAGATCGCGGCCGGCCATGTCTTCACCTCGGAGACCGATACCGAGGTGGTGGTCCACGCCATCCATGACGCGCTGTCTGACGGCCGCAGCCTGATCGATGCGGTGCGGGGCGCCACGGCTCGGCTGCGCGGTGCCTATGCCTTGGGCGTGATCGACGCCCAGGATCCGGATCATCTGGTTGCGGCACGTCAGGGCAGTCCGCTGGTGATCGGTGTCGGATTCGGCGAGCATTTCATCGCCTCGGACGTCTTCGCCCTGCTGCCGGTCACCAATCGCTTCATCTTTCTCGAAGAGGGCGACATCGCCGAGTTGACCCTGGACCGGGTGCGCATTTGGGATCGCGATGGCCGTGAGGTCGAGCGTCCGGTCAAGACATCGAGTCTGGCGGTCGACGCCACCGAGCGTGGCGAGTTCCGTCACTACATGCTCAAGGAGATCTTCGAGCAGCCACGCGCCATCGCCGATACCTTGGAGGGTCGCCTGTCGGACAACCGGGTGCTTCCCGAGACCTTCGGCAGTCAGGCCGTCGAGCTGTTCGAGGGACTCGGCGCGGTCACCATCGTGGCCTGCGGCACCAGCTATCACGCGGCGCTGGTCGCGCGTTACTGGATCGAATCCATCGCCGGCGTGCCCTGTCAGGTGGAGGTGGCGAGCGAATACCGCTATCGCCGCCATGTGGTGCCGGAGCGGGCGCTGTTCGTGACCATCTCTCAGTCGGGCGAGACCGCCGATACGCTCGCCGCGCTGCGTTTGGCGAAGGGGTCCGGTTATACCGCGACCCTGGCGATCTGCAACGTTCCAGAGAGTTCGCTGGTGCGCGAGTCCGATCTGGTCTTCCTCACCCACGCCGGACCCGAGATCGGTGTCGCCTCGACCAAGGCCTTCACCACGCAGCTGGTCGCGCTGTTGTTGCTGACCCTGAATCTCGCGCGCTGCAAGGGGCTCGATCGCCAGTTGGAGCAAGAGCTGGTGGCCGTCCTGCGCGCAGTGCCGAGCAAGATCGAGGAGGCGCTCGCGCTCGACGCTCCCATCGCCCGGTTGGCCGAGGAATTCGTCGACAAGCATCACACGCTTTTCCTCGGTCGTGGCGAACAATATCCCATCGCGATGGAGGGGGCCCTCAAGCTCAAGGAAATCTCCTACATCCATGCCGAGGCCTATCCGGCCGGCGAGCTCAAGCACGGACCGCTCGCCCTGATCGACGAGCAGATGCCGGTGGTCGCGGTGGCGCCCAACAACGGGTTGCTGGAAAAGCTCAAGTCGAATCTGGAGGAGGTGCGCGCGCGCGGCGGGCGGCTCTATGTTTTCGCCGATTTCCAGGTCCCCATGGAGGAGTCGGATGGGGTGACCGTGATGCGGCTGCCCGAGACTCATGATCTCATCGATCCGATCGTCTTCACGGTTCCGTTGCAACTGCTGGCCTATCATGTGGCCGTGCTCAAGGGAACCGATGTCGACCAACCGAGGAACCTCGCCAAGTCGGTAACGGTCGAGTAAAGTGGTCAACAATGATCGGGGAGTCCAGGGTTTGCGACCCGGTTGGCAGTTCTCCTCGATCCTATTTTTTATACTGATGCTGGGAAGGAGCCTGTTCGCGAATTCCCGGCGGCTTTAGCGATTTGGGCCCCTTGCGGCCTCCGCAGATAGAGCCAATGATCCGGGATACCTGAATCTCAACTGCTTCACTTTCGGTCAACCGCCCATCGCACACTCAATCATGGCCGACAAACAAACCTCCAACGTTGTCCCGATCGGGGGCCGAGATAGCTCCATGGCGGTGGATATCTCCGAGGATTGCGCGGCAATGCTCGCGACCTGTCGCGATCGTCTGATCGATGGTGTAACGGCTGTCTTCATTCAGCATGCCGGCCGCGCCAACGAAGAATTCATGTTGATGGCGGACCGCGCGGCCAATTCCGAGCAGCAACAGATCTACTTCGCCGCCTCGCAGCTGTTCGCGAGCCGTCCGCAGCATTTGCTACAGCGGTTTCGTGCCGCCTATTGCGCCCATTTCGACGCATCCGTGGCCGGTCTCGGCGGCGGTCGCTCGCGGCGCGAGTCGGCCTTGCCGGACGAGCTGCGTCTCGTGGATCCGGACGAGTTCGAGCAGGATCTCGCCATCAGCAAGCTGTCGGCTCGGGCCGCTTTCAATTGTTCCCAGCAGTTGGTCGCGCTCGATCGCCGGCTCGCTGCCTTGATGAAGGTTCAACGGATCAGGCAGGACGACAATCCGCTTCATCCCGGCAGCCTCTACCGATCCATGCTCGCGGCCCTGACCGAGATGGATATCGAGCGGCCGGTGTCACTGGCTATCCTACAGTCGTTCGAGCGTCAGACGGCGGCCGAGTTGCCGGGCGTCTACGCGGGCCTCAACCGCTTCCTGGCCCAGTCCGGCATTCTCCCGACCATGTCGACCGACACGCATCAGGAGTTCGCCAGACCCGATGGTGGCGGCGGTGGTGGTGGATACGGTGCGCCGGTGGGACCTGGTGGCTCTGGATCGACTCAGACAACCGCCGGTTCCTCGTCCAACTATGCCCAGGCAGCGTCCAGGGATGGATTTCAGACTGGCGGAGAAGATCTCTTCAGCCAATTGCTGCAGGTGCTCAAGTCCGCAGCCTCTATGGGCGCGCCAACGGGGGGCGCTGTTCCCGGCTATGCGCCCGGATCCTCGATGCAGGGTGGTGCGATGCCAGGCGGCATGCCCGGCGCTCCTGCTCAATCCATGAGCGCGCAGCAGCTGGTCGATGCGCTCGGCACCTTGCAGCGCGGGCCGATGGAGCCGGGAGCCATGCCCGGTATGGGGGCGAATCGGCTCGATCCTCAGGGCTTCAATGTCCTGCAGCAGATCCGCTCGACCCCCATGGCGAGTTGGTCGCATCCCACCGATGCCATGACCATCGACATCGTGTCGATGCTGTTCGACGCCATCTTCAACGACCCCGACCTGTCCTCGACCATGCGTGCCGAGATCGCCAAGCTGCAGATCCCGGTCCTCAAGGTCGCGTTGCTCGACAAGAGCTTCTTTTCGGACCGCAAGCATCCGGCCCGCCGTCTGCTCGACGCCATCGCCAACTCGGGTATCGGCCGTAGCGATCACGACGAGCCGAGGTTGGTCGCCAAGATTGCCGCGATCGTCGAGTCCGTGGTCAAGGGATTCGATTCGGATGTCCAGATCTTTGCCTCCCAGCTCCAGAAGCTTGAGGAGTTCCTGCGCGACGAGGAGGCGAGGGCACAGGACAAGTCGACCCAGGTGGTCGCTCAACTGGAGGCACGCGAGCGTAAGGAGATCGCCCCCGCTCGCGCCACCTCGGAGATCGAGACTCGGGTCAATCGGCGCAATCTACCGCCGCTGGTCGCCGATTTTCTCGCCCGTCACTGGCGTCTGGTGCTGATCGAGGTCTTCGCGCGTGCCGGTGACTCGGGCGGCGACTGGTCCGAGGCCGTGCGTCTGATGGATGAACTCATCTGGAGCGTTCAGCCCAAGCAGAGTTCGCAGGATCGCGATCGGTTGCTCATTCTGCTGCCCGATATGCTCAAGCGATTGCGAAGCGGTCTGGAGCGCGTCGACCAAGAAGGCTCTTGGGACGCCTTTTTCACCGAGCTCATTCGGCTCCACATGGCGGCCCTGCACAAGGACGCCTCGTCCGCCGATCCGGCGATACCGCCCGGAGCGTCGTCGACCAAATCGGCCGAATGGTCGGAGGCGCGGCTTCCACCGAGCGCGACGCCGACGAGCCCTTCTCCCGAGGCCGCGCGTCGTTCCACCGAGGCCGAGGTTGCCGAATCGGATCCTCAGCTCAAACTGGTACGGGCGCTGGAGGTGGGGGCCTGGGTCGAGTTCCAGAGCTTTCGCGGGACCCGTAACACGCTACGGCTGAACTGGGTCAGCGAGTTCAAGCGGGTCTATCTCTTCACCAACCGTCAGGGCGAAAACGCCATGACCCTGGCCGCCACCAGTTTTGCCGAGCATCTGCGCAAGGGAACCGCGCGGCTGCTCAGCCAGAATCCGTTGACCGATCGTGCCGTGGCCCAGGTTCTGGAGAAGGTCGGTCCGCCATCCGACGAACCAAATGGGGGATCT
The DNA here is from genome assembly GCF_042682685.1 of Thiorhodococcus fuscus. NCBI lineage: Bacteria > Pseudomonadati > Pseudomonadota > Gammaproteobacteria > Chromatiales > Chromatiaceae > Thiorhodococcus > Thiorhodococcus fuscus. The sequence continues at coordinate 9,474 of NZ_JBHUHX010000009.1, read as the reverse complement.
CGCTCTCCAGGCTATGCCTGGGAGTGAATCCGAGCCCGTGCTCCAGCTTGCCGGATGAATACCAGGCATCTCCGGCCAGCTTGGAGAGCCCGTCGAGTGTGAGCGGCATCCGCCGTCCCAGCAGCCTTTCACCTGCCGATCCGACCGCCGCAGCCGCCTTCAGCATCCAGAATGGCACCGACCAGGCTGGGATCGGTCGCCCGAGCGCCAGCCGGATGCGTTCGTAGATCCAGCGGGTCGAATAGGTTCGGCCATCCGTCACGCAGTAGGTCTCTCCCGCGCTGTTCGGGTGTTCCGCGACGAGCAAAATCGCTGCGATCACGTCCTCGATATGGACCGCCGAGCGGCGGTTTCGGATGCGCGGCCAGGGCGGGAAGCGTCTCCGGGCGACCGCCTCGATCATGCGGACGACGTTTCCCTCGCGGCCGAGGCCATAGACCATCGGCAGGCGCAGCACGCTCGCCGCTATTCCTGCCTTGTCTGCGAAATCGAGAATCGCACGTTCGGCGTCGAGCTTGGCCTGGCCATAGAGTGTGTCGGGTTCGGGCGGCGCGTCTTCGTCGGCCGGCCGGCCCATCGCTCCGGCCTTGTCGCCCATCGCCTTGATCGTGCTGACGTAGAGGATCCGTTCCAGCCGTGCGCCGCCGAGTCCTGAGGCGTCGAGCCGCGACAGCAGGTTGCGGGTACCCTCGGCCGTGATCGACCAGTGGCCGGGCGCATTGTAGAGATCGGGCTCCTCGGGTCGCGGCGCATAGCTGGCCAGATGGAACAGGGTCTGGATGTCCTCGCCGACAGCCGCCAGGGTGTCCGGGGCCGCCAGATCGCCGACACGTATCTCGACCCTGCCGTCCGGCCAGAGTCGTTGCGCGGCCTCGGGCGAGCGCGTTAGGACCGCGACCGAGGCGCGGCGGTTCAGAAGCTCGTCGACCAAGGCCCGTCCGACCCGTCCGGTCGCGCCCGTGACCAGGATCTTGCCGAGCGGCGATGCCCCGGACTGCGTCATGGCGATCACTCCGTGCCCCGTCGGACACGCCAGGCGCGCGGCCCGAGGATCAGGGTTTTGAGCAGCAGGTGCGCCCGGATACCGAGGATGACCAGCAGGCTGAAGGGGCGCGGATAGGACGCGTACTGAAACTTGCGGAAGAAACGCTCCATCCCTCGGTGCTTGTGGCGCTCGACCGCCAGCGGTCTTGCGGTGCTGCAGGCGCCCTTGTGGTGGACGACGCGCGCGTCCGGGACCAGCGCGACCTTCCAGCCGGCCCGATGGAAGCGCACGAACCAGTCCAGATCCTCGCAGTGCAGGAAATAGCCCTCGTCCAATGGACCGACCTCATCCAGTGCGTGCCGGCGCACGAACATGAAGGATCCCGAGATCGCCTCGACCTCGACCGGCTCGGTCGGCAGTGGATCCTTCTGGTGATTGAGTGTCCGTCCACCCCCTCCCGGTAGGAGGCGGTCCAGATGCAGGATGCGTTTGAGGGCGATCCAAGGATCCGGGATCGAGCGCCGACAGGCGACTTGCTCGCTACCGTCCGGGTTCAGGACCAGACAGCCGGCCATGCCGACGTCGGGGCGCCGGTCCATGAAATCGGCCATGCGCGTCAGTGTGTCGCCATCGACCAGACAGTCCGGATTGAGGAACAGCAGATATTCGGCCCGAGCGAGCGGTAGGGCGCGATTGTTGGCCTTGGCGAATCCCAGGTTCTCGCCGTTTTCGATGACCGTCAGACGGGTGTCGTCGGTCATGGGCGCGAGTCGTTCCAGGCTGGCGTCGTGCGAGCCGTTGTCGCTGACGATGAGCTCGACCGGAAGGTCGGAGCCGAGGACGGCCGAGACGCAGTCGGCCAGCAACGGTCCGGCGTTGTAGTTGACGACGATGACCGAGACGCGGGGCGTCGGTTCGGATCCATGATTCATGGGCGGGTCTCTTCCAGTCCAAGCGCCGAGCGTAGTGCGCACTCGGCGGCGGCGAAGCCGAAATGGCGCTCCATCACCGCCAGCCCGCCATCCGAGAGGCGCGTCCAGAGTGCGTCGTCTCGGTAGAGCCGGACCACCGCGCTGGCGAAGTCGGCCGGGGTATCGGCGATGAGAATCGAGTCGCCGTCGCGCAGATGCATCCCTTCGGCGGCGATGCTGGTCGCCACCACCGGGAGTCCGTGGGCGAGGCTTTGGTTGACCTTGCCCTTGACCCCTGCGCCATAGCGCAGTGGGGCCACCGAGATGCGGCTGTCGGCCAGGTAGCCTGTCACGTCGGGCACGTAGCCCAGGATCTCGACGCCCTGTCCGGCGCACTCCTGGACTTCGATCGGCGGATCGGTGCCGATGATCTTGAGCCGCACATCCGGCAGCTCCGCGCGCACCAGAGGCAGGATCTCTTTGCAGAAATAGACCATCGCGTCGCTGTTCGGCGGATGGGCGAAGGCGCCGATGAAGAGCAGGTCGCGACGTTGCTCGGGCGGCTTGGCCGAACCGAAGATGCGATGAATGTTGGAGACCAGTCGTACCTCGACGTCCGGCGCTTCCTCGGCCAGGAGCGCGCGTTCGGTTTCGCTCACCACCAGAGTCAGGTCGGCCTGTCGCATCAGATCCAGCTCTTGGCGCTTGCGCATCTCCGCGACCAGATGCGTGGCCCGATCGCCCTTGAGTTCGGCCAGACGGCGCTCGCGCAGGAAATGCAGGTCGACCGTGTCGAATAGAATGCGGGCCGCCGTGCAGTGACGGCGCACGGCCTTCATGGTCTGGGCGGCCGCATCGGCTCGACTCAGAATCACCAGATCGTAGTCCCGTCCGCAGCGCGCCAGATGACTGGCGATGCTCCGAACGTAAGGGCGGTAGAGCACCTCGATGCCGATGCGTTGCAGGTCGGCGACATAGGGCTGAGGGGCCTCCAGGTTCGCGGCGGCGAAGGTGACCTTGTAGCCGAGCCCCTGGAGGATGCGGAATAGGTTGAGCATCCGCAGCGATCCCGATTCGCGATCCGGGGTGACCATGTAGTTGTCGACGACCAGCGCACGGCGCGCGACCAGACGCTCGCGCGCTCGATCGACATCCTGATCGCGCGGACCGAAGGTGGCGAGCACCGCTCCCCAGCGGTCGCGGAAGGTCTCGGCATGGAGCCGCTGGTAGCGTTTGAGTCCGGTGTCCGCGTCCGTGTCGCGTCCGGCGCTGATGCCCTCGAAGTGCACTACCTGGGACAGCGGCTGGTAATAGACCTCATGCCCCGTGGCGCGCACGCGGAAGGCGAGATCCGTGTCCTCGTAGTAGGCCGGGGCGAATGCCGGATCGAAGCCGCCCAACTGGCGGAAGAGCGCGGTTCGGATCGCCAGCGCGGCGCCCGAGCAATAGTCGACGGCCCTCAGATAGCTGTACTCGGGCCGGTTGGGCTCGTCCAGATGGCCGTAGTTCCAGGCCGATCCGTCCTCGAAGAGAATGCCGCCCGCCTCCTGCAGACGCCCGTCCGGGTAGATGAGACGGCTGCCGACGATTCCCGCGTTCGGGAAATCCTCGAAGGTGCGGACCAAGGACGCCAGCCAGCCCGACTGAACCTGGGTGTCGTTGTTGAGAAAGACGATGATCTCGCCCCGCGCCGCCTCCGCGCCCCGATTGCAGGATCCGACGAAGCCAAGGTTTTCCTGGTTGCGGATCAGTCTGACGCCTGGATAGTGCGCCAGGCGCTCCGAAGTGCCGTCGGTCGAGGCGTCATCGACCAGGATGACCTCGAACGGCGCCTCGTTCTGGGTGAGCGCCAGGGCCGCCAGGCAGTGATGGCTGTAGGCGAACTGATCGTGGACCGGAACCACGATCGAGATCCGAGGCCGCTCTTCCCGCCGCAGGGCGATGGGCGCGAAGGGTTCGGAAAAGGCCAACAGTCTCGGCGGTCCCTCGATCGCGAGCGGGGTGGTGCCTAGCCGGCGCTTGAGCTTGCGCAGCAGCACCCCGCCGCCCTCGGTGCGAAACACATGGATGGCGCGCGGAAGATACCTCAGGGCGACGGTGAAAAGGCTTTGGCCGGATGTTGGCATGAGGGTCATTCAGTCGCGCTCCCTGGGCCGTGACCGGCGCCTTGGCGATTGGGTCTCGGTCACTGTTGCTACCATGCGATCGCCGACTTGGCGAGTTCCTCGTAGGTCGCGGCGATGCGGGCCATGATCGGGCTCGCGGTCCGCTCCTCGATGGGAATCGCACGATGCACGACATAGGTGATGCCGCGCTCGTCATGACGTTCGTAGACGCTGATGATGAAGGGACAGTTGACGATGCGGGTGGGGTCTTCTCGCAGCATGGCCCGGGACAGGACGGCACTGCAGAACTCGACCGATTGCGCCTTGGTGTAGATGGGATCGGGCGTCCCGAGGTCCTTGCCGGTGCGTTCCAGCATGCCGCCCATATCCATGACGTTGTTGATGTACATGCCCCGTTCCTGGATCGCCGCCTTGAGTCCGTCGAGCACGTCCTCGAAGGCGGTGTCGGTGCGATAGACCTGGTAGCTGCCGGCCGCCATGGCGGTGCCGCTGGCGAGCAGGAGGCTAGTGATCAGGAACGCGCGAAGCTTGGCAGCGAATCGTTGCATGGGCCTGGAACTCCCTCGACAGTGTTTGTTGGAGGCGAATGGTAGCAGGCAAGAATCGGGGAAGGACGAAAGGATATGTCAAAACCGGGGCGATACGGTCGCCCCGCCGTGACGGCGGGGTTCGGGAGCGGGGAGGGTATGGCCGGTCAGTATTGATTCATCGGACGGAATGCCGGGGCCGATGGCCATTCGTTGCCCTGTGGACGCTGAGTCTGCTGCTTGCTCTCCAGCTCCTCGATGCGACGCTTGAGCGCCTCGATCTCGCTCTGGCTCGCGCTGGGCGTCGGTGCCGCAGCGGGTGCCGAGGGCGTCATGCCAGGCGCTGCGCCGTAGGCGGGCGCGCCATACGCAGCCGGTGGCGCTCCGAATCCAGGCGCGCCATAGGGCATGCCGCCGTAAGGTGCGCCGTAGGCGCCCGGGTAGCCGTAGCTGCCGAAGGGCATGCCGTAGGGGCCGCCATAATAGGGCTCGTCGTCATAGCGATCGTTGCCGTTCATCCAGCGGCTCGGATTCATCATGTTGCCGAAGTTGAAGGCATGGCTCACCGGGACGACGGCCACGAAGCCGAGCACGGCGGCGAGCGAGAGCCTGGAGAGGGTTTTCTGGGTCTTGGTCACGGTTGCAAGTCCTCCTGATCTGGTTCTATTGGGTCGAAAGATGCCGTCGGCCTGGTCGTCACGTCGATGCGCGGGTTCAGTCGTGATGATGGTGCGCATGCGCCGACTGGTCGTGATGATGATGATGCCCGTGGTGGTGATGGCCGTGATCATGGCTCTCGCCGGTCTCGCTGTGCGCTCCGGGAGAATGCTGCTGGATGTTCGGTCGGGTCGAGCGGCCTTGTTCGAGACGTGCGCGCTGGGTGTGCAACTCGTCGCGCAGCCATTGCAGCCAAGGCTCCAGGTCGCCGTCGCCTCGGGTCGAGATCACCTCGAAGGGGGCCGCACTGGCGAGATCGCGCAGATAGCGCTCGGCCCGCTCGGGTTGGAATTCGGGCAGCACGGGGAGCAGATCCGCCTTGCTGCAGAGGACGAGGTCGGCGGATCGGAACATGACCGGGTATTTGGCTGGCTTGTCGTCCCCTTCTGGAACCGAGAGCAGGGCGACGTTGCGATGCTGCCCGAGATCGAAGCTCGCAGGGCAGACCAGATTGCCCACGTTCTCGATGAAGAGGATGTCGATGTCGTGCAAGTCGATGTGGTGGAGCGCCTCATGGACCAAGTGCGCGTCCAGATGGCAGGCGCTGCCGGTTGCGATCTGGACCGCCTGAACCCCCTTGGCTCGGATGCGCTCGGCGTCGTTCTCGGTCTCCAGGTCGCCCTCGATCACCGCGATGCGCACGTCCTGCCCAAGCGCGTCGATGGTCGCCTCAAGCAGACTGGTCTTGCCTGCACCCGGGGATGACATGAGGTTCAGGGCCAGTACCTCATGACGATCCAGGTGCTCGCGATTGTGGGCCGCCTGATGGTCGTTTTCAGACAGCAGGCCCTTGAGAACAGTGACGGCCGTTCGACCATCCTCGGTCGTTGCAAGCTTGCCATCGCCGCGAACCAGGTGCTCGTTACCGGGTGTCACATTGCAGCCGCAGGTATTGCACATGATGAGCATCTCCCAGCCAAAAAGTCAGTGTAAGCCATCGCTGGGAGGAAGGGTTAGTGTTCTCTAGGAACGCCCGCCCATCGGCTGTTCGGCGTCTATGTCATCCTGATCCGGGACGATGAGCTCCAGATTGGCCAACAGCATTTCATCGCCGCTGATGAGTCGGGTCTGGAAGCCTCCGCACACGCCGCACAAGAGCCGATTGGGCTTCGCCTCGGTCTCGGCGCCGCAGGTGTGGCAATGCACGCGGATCTCGGCGGGCTCGATGACGAGCTCGGCGAACTCGGCGAGCGTGCCGGTTGCGGCGAGCGGGTAGGCGTGTTTCAGGAGCGCGGGCTCGACGCCCGAAAGCGGGCCGACCTTGAGCAGGATGCGGTCGACCCGGCTCGCTCCATGATCTCGGGCGATCTGGGTGACCTGATCGAGCAGGGCCTGGCACAGCGAGAGTTCGTGCATCAGTATGGACTCCGAGTCGATGCGTCAAGCGAGGCCCGGTGCGAGCCGGGGGCGTCAATCCCTATGGGATCTCGGACCGCCTTGGTCCAGGAACATCATCCCTGAGTGACATTGCGATGCAGTGACTGCCAGGATCCGTCGTTCCGTCGAGCGGTGACTTGGTCAGGTCTCCAACCAGAAGGTCACGGGACCCGCGTTGACCAGATGCACCTGCATGTCGGCACCGAAGCGTCCGGTCGCGACATTGGCGAAGTTGGAGCGAGCCTGGGCGACCAGATGATCGAATAATCGCTCGCCCTCGTCCGGTGGCGCGGCTGAGGTGAAGCTGGCGCGTGTGCCCTTGCGGGTATCGGCGGCCAGGGTGAACTGGGGCACCAGGAGCAGTCCGCCGGCGATGTCGCGCAGGCTGAGGTTCATGCGGTCGTCGGCGTCCGGGAAGACGCGGTATCCCAGCAGCCGCTCCAGCAGGCGGTCGGCGCGTGGCTCGGCGTCGCCTTTCTGGACGCCGATCAGTACCAGCAGGCCGCGATCGATGGCGCCGATGGTCTCGCCGGCAACCTCGACCCGTGCCTGGTTCACCCGTTGCAGTAGGCCGATCACGCCAGTTCCTGTGCGAAGCGGTCGGTGGCCGCCACCAGCGCCCTGCTGATGCCGGGCTCGAATGCCGAGTGGCCGGCATCTGGAATCACCTGGAAATCGGCGCTCGGCCAGGCCTGATGCAGCTCCCAGGCCGAACGCATGGGGCAGATGAGGTCGTAACGCCCCTGAACGATGACGCCTGGAATGTCGGCGAGACGCCCGGCATCGCGCAACAGCTGATCCGGCGCCAGGAATGCGTGGTTGACGAAATAGTGGCATTCGATTCGCGCCAGGCTCAGGGCGACGTGGGCGTCGGAGAAATGCGCCTGGACATTGGGATTGCCGCGCAGTGTCGCGGTCCTTCCTTCCCAGATCGACCAGGCCTTGGCCGCCTCCATGCGCACCGACGCATCCTCGTCGATGAGGCGCTGGTGATAGGCCGTGAGCATGTCGTCACGCTCTTCGACCGGGATCGGAGCCAGATAGTCCTCCCAGTAGTCGGGGAACACCCAATTCGCGCCCTCCTGATAGAACCAGCGGATCTCCGCGTCGCGGCACAGAAAGATGCCGCGCACCACCAGCGCGGAGACGCGCTCGGGATAGGTCTCGGCGTAGGTCAGCGCCAGGGTCGAGCCCCAGGAGCCGCCGAATACCAGCCAGCGGTCGATTCCCAGTGCCTCGCGAATGCGCTCGATGTCGGCGACCAGGTCCCAGGTGGTGTTGGCCTGTAGGGAGGCGTGGGGACGCGAGCGTCCGCAGCCGCGCTGATCGAAGAGCACGGCGCGATAGCGCGATGGATCGAAGAAGCCGCGATGCGCCGGTTCGCACCCGGCGCCGGGGCCGCCGTGTAGAAAGATGGCCGGAATGCCGTCCGGTCGACCACACTCCTCGACATAGAGGTGGTGTCCGTTGTCGACGACGATTTCATGGACGGCGAAGGGTTCGACGGGTGGATAGAGGGTGTTTCCTGAGGTGTCCATGCGGAAGCCAATGGTCAGTGAGTGCGTGGCGGCGAATCAGAACGGCACTCGCCCCGGGCGCGAAGGTCAGGCCAATACTATACCCAACCCGAGTCCGATCGGGGCGTTCCGACCCCATCGTGAATTGTTCACCCGCCCCATAGCACGCGTGGAGAGTCGCGATAGTCGTCCTGTTCGGCGCGAGCGGGTCCAGGCGAAATAGCGTTTGCGCACGCCCGCACGTGCCAGTCCCTCGGCCAGCTCCCATCCGAATGTCTCGTCGATGAAGTTCTCGTCATCGCAGAAATAAACCTGGTGCGTATAGCCGGTGAAACCGATCAGTTCGGGCTTGAAACGCCGCAGCATGGCGGCCGCTTCAGACCCAGCACGGTCGGCAAACGTGCCTTGGGTTTCACGAGCAAGATCTTCATCTGCGTCGCACACCTCGGGTGTCCGTCGAGTGTGACGGATGGTGCCCCGAAATTGAGTTCCCCAAAGTCCAGGACCGTTATCCGAGGCTTCGACATCAATGGACGGAGAGGCTGCCTCTGCGATACATCCGGTTCAAGCCCGCTCCATTCCTGCCGTTAAGCATCTGTGTTGCGGTCCTCATTTTTGATAGGCGCGAACGGCTAAGCTGGCGCCAGGATGCGACCTAAATGGCCACATTACATTAGGTGTGGTTGTTTTGAACCCGGACGTGGAGTGAACGACGATGGCTGATCAGGGTGTCACCGCCAAAACGGCAGGAACGTTTTCCAATAACTTGGCCTATGGCGGGATCGATTACTTCAGCGATGTCGACTGGTTCGAGTTCACTGCCGCAAGCGACACCTATTACAGAATTCTCATCGAAGGTTTGGATGGGGGCGGGCTGTCGGCTCTCACCGGTGCCGAGCTCCGTCTGGTCGACAAAAAGGGCGTCGACCTCAACTCCGACAGCGACCCTGATAACGACTACATCCCAGATACCACCAGCGGTGGAGAGCTTGACGCCCTCATCTTTATCAACAATGAAGCCAAGGCGGGAAAGTATTACGTCCAGGTTTCTGGCGGAACTGGGTTAACTGGGCACTATCGACTGACCCTCGACCCGATATCTGACGACTACGGCCAAACGTCGAAGACAGCGGGGACGCTGGGATCGAGCGATCAAAGCGGTCGCATCGACTGGGGCGCGGACATCGACTGGCTCAAGCTCGACGTTGCCGCCGACACTTACTACGACATCAGCCTCGACAGCAGTGATCTGACCGACGGCACCCTGCGCCTGCTCGACAAGAGTGGCAAGGACGTCACCGCCGAGGTCGCCCT
>NZ_JBHUHX010000008.1:7625-8004 GCF_042682685.1 Thiorhodococcus fuscus | reverse complement strand
GCCTCGACACCAGCACCGGACTGGGCGTGATCACCTTCACGACCGACGCCAAAGGCGGCACCTACTACGTCCAAGTGGGCGGCGCGAGCGCGAGCGACCTGGGCGACTACAGCCTCAACGTCACCACCATCGTCGACGACTCCGGCAACACCGCGAAGACAGCGGGGACGCTGGGATCGAGCGATCAAAGCGGTCGCATCGACTGGGGCGCGGACATCGACTGGCTCAAGCTCGACGTTGCCGCCGACACTTACTACGACATCAGCCTCGACAGCAGCGATCTGACCGACGGCACCCTGCGCCTGCTCGACAAGAGTGGCAAGGACGTCACCGCCGAGGTCGCCCTGATCATGGAGCCCGACCCGAGCAGCGGCCTGTA
>NZ_JBHUHX010000008.1:0-7557 GCF_042682685.1 Thiorhodococcus fuscus | reverse complement strand
CTCGAAGTGGCCGCCAGCGATGTCACCGAAACCGGCGCCTACACCGTCACGGTCGCCACCGAGGCCGACGACTACGGCAACACCACCAAGACCGCCGGCACCATCGCGAGCGAGGATCCTTATCCTGGTGAGATCCAGTGGGCCAACGATCAGGACTGGATCAAGCTTTCGGTTGGGCCTTTGGCGATTTACCGCGTTCGCGTCACGGAAGGGGACGGGGACTCCACACAAGATCTCAATGATCTCGTCTTGCGCGACTCCAAGGGAAATGCACTCACGGACAATGTCTCATTCCAATCCAATGGTGATGTTTCGACGCTTGCCTTCTTCAACGATAGCAATCGGGTGACCAGCGTCTATCTCGATATCTCGGGAGCGGATGCGACGACGCTCGATCTCGACTATACGGTGACGGCCGAGCTCTATATGGAAGATGACTATATCGGCGGCGGTGGCGTCGACATCCAGCAAGTCTGGAATACGCTGCCCGCGAGTTTCTGGGCGTAGGATCGCTTCGCCAAGACCGGCTCAGAACAGGGAGAGCTGTCCATGCCGGTTTGGTGGTCGAAAGCGATCGCATCGTAGCGGCGGCGCTGGTCCGAAGCCGAGCCGCCGCTCGGCGAGTCTGAAACGCTGCAGCATGAGATCGGCGTAGACGCCCGATCCGGTCATGCGGGCGCCGAATCGTCGGTCTTGCTCCAGTCCGCCATGCGTCTCGCGCAGCCGATTCATGACGTGCTTGCTGGCGTCCGGCACCGTCTCATCCAACCATTCCCGGAACAGCCCGGAAACCTCTTTGGGCAGTCGCAGCAGCGAATAGCAGGCCGTGCATGCGCCGGCCTCGCGTCCCGCCGCCATCAGGCGCTCCAATTCGTGATCGGTCAGCACTGGGACGATGGGTGCGATCATGATCCCCACCGGAACCCCCTGTTTCGCGAGCGTGGCGATGGTCTGCAGCCGTCGTGCGGGCGCGGCTGCGCGTGGCTCCATGGTCCGGGCGAGTCCTGGCTGTAGCGTCGTGATGCTGAGGATGACCCGCGCCAGTCCCAGCTCAGCTGCGGCGTCGAGTAGATCCGCGTCGCGCTCGATCAGGCTCGATTTGGTGATGATGGTGAATGGATGCCGGCAGTCGAGCAGCACCTCGATGGTGCGTCGGGTCAGCTCAAGCTCGCGCTCGATCGGCTGATAGGCATCGGTTGCGGTGCCGATAGCGATCGGGGCCGGACGATAGGAGCGGGCACCGAGTTCGTCGCGCAGACGTTCTGGCAGGTCGGGTTTGTGGAAGAGCCGGCTCTCGAAGTCCAGTCCCGGCGACAGACCGATCCAGGCGTGGTAGGGGCGGGCATAGCAGTAGATGCAGCCATGCTCGCAGCCGCGATAGGGATTGAGCGAGCGGTCGAAGGGGATGTCCGGCGAGTCGTTCCAACTGAGCGCCGATCGGACATGATCGACGCTCAGGGTCGTGGGCAGCGGAGGTGGTTCGTCCCGGCGCCAGCCGTCGTCCACCGCCTCGGTGGTGTGCGAGAGGTAGCGGCTGCCCGGATTGCCGAGCGCGCCGCGACCCTTGGGCCGTGGTTTCGCGCCCAAGGATTCTCGTCAGCCCCCGCGGTTCGCGCGCTTGCGCTCGTGCTCCTTCAGATAGCGCTTGCGCACACGGATGGCGGCGGGCGTGATCTCGACCAGCTCGTCGTCCTCGATGAACTCCAGCGCCTGCTCCAGCGTGAACTTCACCGGCGGGGTCAGCAGGATGTTCTCGTCCGAGCCGGCGGCGCGGATGTTGGTGAGCTGCTTGGCCTTGAGCGGGTTGACGGTGAGGTCGTTGTCGCGCGAGTGGATGCCGACCACCTGGCCCTCGTAGACCTCCTCGCCGTGCGAGACCATCATGCGTCCGCGCTCCTGGAGGTTGAACAGGGCGTAGCCGAGCGCCTTGCCGGTGGCGTTGGAGATCAGGGCGCCGTTGCGTCGGGGCGCGATGCCGCCCATGTTCGCCGGGCGGTAGCGATCGAAGACGTGGTACTTGAGTCCGGTGCCCGAGGTCAGGGACATGAACTCGGTCTGGAAACCGATGAGCCCGCGCGAGGGAATCTCGTAGTCGAGTCGCACCCGGCCCTTGCCGTCCGGCACCATGTCCTTGAGCTCGGCCCGACGTTCGCCGAGCGCCTGCATGATGGCGCCCTGCGAGCTTTCGTCCAGGTCGACGGTGAGCTGCTCGTAAGGCTCGCAGATCTGGCCGTCGATCTCGCGGAAGATGACCTCGGGACGCGATACCGCCAGCTCGAAGCCTTCGCGACGCATGTTCTCCAGCAGGATCGACAGATGCAGCTCGCCACGGCCGGAGACACGGAACTTCTCCGGATCGTTGCCTTCCTCGACGCGTAGCGCGACGTTATGGATCAGCTCGCGTTCCAAACGTTCCTTGAGCTGACGCGAGGTCAGATACTTGCCGTCCTTGCCTGCGAAGGGCGAGGTGTTGACCTGGAAGGTCATGGTCACGGTCGGCTCGTCGACGGTCAGCGGCGGCAGCGCATGGACGTGTTCCGGGTCGCAGAAGGTGTCCGATACGCCAGGGGACTCCATACCGGTCAGGGCGACGATGTCGCCGGCGGTTGCGACCGGAACCTCATGGCGCTCCAGTCCCAGATAGCCATAGACCAGACCGATCTTGGCCTTTTGACGTTCGCCGTCCGCCTTGACCACGACCACCTGCTGGTTGGGGCGCACGCTGCCGTGACGGATCCGGCCGACCGCGATGGCGCCAACGTAGGAGTTGTAGTCCAGCGTCGAGACCTGCATCTGGAACGGGGCCTCTGGGTCCACCTCGGGCGCCGGACAGTGTTTCACGATGGCCTCGAACAGCGGGGTCATGTCGCCGCCACTGACGCTGTCCTCAAGACCGGCATAGCCGTTGATCGCCGAGGCGTAGACGATGGGGAAGTCGAGCTGCTCGTCGGTGGCGCCGAGCCGGTCGAACAGATCGAAGACCTGGTCGATGACCCAGTCGGGACGCGCGCCGGGACGGTCGATCTTGTTGATGACCACGATCGGGCGCAGACCGTGCGCGAACGCCTTGCTGGTGACGAAGCGCGTCTGCGGCATCGGGCCTTCCTGGGCGTCGACCAGCAGCAGCACCGAGTCGACCATCGAGAGCACGCGCTCCACCTCGCCACCGAAGTCGGCGTGTCCGGGGGTGTCGACGATGTTGATGCGGTAGTCGTTCCAGCGGATCGCGGTGTTCTTGGACAGGATGGTAATGCCGCGCTCCTTCTCCAGCGCGTTGGAGTCCATCACCCGCTCCACAGGCCCAAAGCGGTCACCGAGCGTGCCGGATTGCTGGAGCAGCTTGTCCACCAGCGTGGTCTTGCCATGATCGACGTGGGCGATGATGGCGATATTACGAAGAGTTTCGATCACTGAGGAAGGCTCCGAGCAGTGGCAAAGGTTAGTCAAGGATGTACTGGACACGAATCGGCGGCGGGGACGAGCGCCTCGGAAGGATTGGGCGTGACACGAATGGCCGACTCCCGATTATATACCCTTCGTGCGTCGGATTATCGGTGCATATCACAGAACCGAGTGGGCCGTTCATCGACCGCAAACCATCTTCCAGCGAGTTAGGCCTCAATCCTCCGACTTTTTATCGTCACATCGTCGCAACGCACCGATGTGCCAACGGTTTTCCGCTCTGTTAACAGTTCCTGTGGATAACTCTGTGGGCAATATCCAGGCAATCGCCCTCAACGCGCGTCGTTGCTGGGCTTGAAACAGATTGGCTGGATTTTGATCGGTTTAAATAAATCTATACTTTTCAATATATTATAGATTTCCGTGAAGCCTGCCACAGGCTCTACCGATCAAGGGCCATCTCTTTGTGAGGTCCTCTTGACACATGTGAACAAATCCGTTTTATCCACCAGAGTGTACGGTGCACGCTCGCTCGGTTCTGGCATGGGTCGTCTTCCCCCGATTTCGGCGAAAGAGCGCGATCAGCGAGATTAATATGCTGATAAATCAATACGCTCAGGGTAATTCACCGGGCTTGCGCTCCTAGTGTAAAAGGGACAGCATAGATTCGATCGCAAGATGGGCCGAGGATCCGCCAGGGCGTGACGACTGGGCTCGGTTTTCGGCCCTGAGTCGCCGCCGATCGACGACCCGTGCCAGTCGACGGGATACAGCCAACGGGACAGAGAGCCACTTCGAGTATGACGCCTACCGATCTGCAAAGCGTTCGCGAGCACATCGCCTCCCGCATCATCGGCCAGCAGGCCTTCATCGACAGCATGCTCGTCTGTCTCCTGAGCGACGGGCATCTGCTGGTCGAGGGCATGCCCGGCCTGGCCAAGACCACGGCCGTCAAGGCGCTGGCGGAGGCGCTCGAAGGGGACTTCCACCGCATCCAGTTCACCCCCGACCTGCTGCCCTCGGACCTCATCGGCACGGACATCTACCGTCACGACAAGGGTGAGTTCGAATTCCGCCAGGGACCGCTGTTCCACAACCTGCTGCTGGCCGACGAGGTCAACCGCGCCCCCGCCAAGGTCCAGTCCGCGCTGCTGGAGGCGATGGCCGAGCACCAGATCACGGTCGGTCAGAGAACCTATCCGCTGCCCCAGCTCTTCATGGTGCTGGCGACCCAGAACCCGGTCGAGCAGGAAGGCACCTACCACCTCCCCGAGGCCCAGCTCGACCGCTTCCTCATGCAGGCCGTCGTCACCTATCCGACGCGCGAGGAGGAACTCCAGATCCTCGAACTGGATGGCCGGCAGCAGAAGCAGAGCTACGACCCACCCGCCAAGCGTCTGAGTCAGGCCGAGCTCTTCGCCATGCGCCGCGCGGTCGCCGGCCTCTATCTGGATCCCAAGCTGCACAGCTACATCGTCGACCTGGTCCAGGCCACCCGTCAGCCCAAGCTCTACGACAAGGACCTCGGCCGCTGGTGCCGCTTCGGCGCCTCCCCCCGCGCCTCCATCGCCCTGGCCCGCTGCGCCCGCGCCCGCGCCTGGCTCGACGGCGACGACTTCGTCGCCCCCCACCACATCCAATCCGTCGCCCCCGAGATCCTGCGCCATCGCATCCTGCTTACATTCGAGGCCGAGGCGGAGGGGATTACCACGGATGCCTTCATCAAAAAGCTGTTGAGTTTGGTGGCGATTCCTTAAAAGGGTGTTTGGGTGTTGAGCCTACTCTGTCTAGCGTAGCAATGACGGAGTCCGTCTAATCAACTGTTAGCGCACGAAATGGAGCCGATCGAATTCTTACATCGAGTTGAGCCAATGAGTATGCGGTTGTTTGAATCGTACCAACATGCGCGTATGGTTGCCGCAAATGAAAAATGGGTTTTCGAACCGCAGCGACAATACTATTCATACATTTTCGAACACCGTGCTGCAATTGAAAGTTACGATGATGAAACTCTCGATCATTACTATGGGAAACTAGCAGAAGCACATAAGGCTCTCTTGTTAGCGAATGTGGCAGTGGGGGCCGTTGCTGGCGCTATTCTTCAGGTTGCGCGGCAATGCATATCGTTAGCATGGCCTGCGTCGGATGGGCGTATGAAAAAAGGTCGGTTAGTTGGTTCGCAATATTTGTCTTCTGTAATTTGGCACGCTCGAAATCAAGCGCTGCATTTTGAAGAAGGTATGCCTACCAATCCCAATACGAAGCAATCCCTGCAATTATTGTCGCAGGAGTTCGGTATTCAAATTAAGAGCCTGAATGAGAGCCCAAGGGTGCTTGCGGTAGAAATTTTTGAGGTGTTGGGATGGGGAGGTTACGAAGATTACGCGAAGGATATGGTCGAAATGTTAACGATATCTTAACAACTAGCCCGCGTAGGATGCGGTGAGGAACGAACCGCATCATTCGTGTTGTTCGGCCTATAACGGATTTTCTGTGGCATGACGGCGTATCGAATGCCTAATGTTCTCGGCGCCACCTTCTTCTTTACTGTCAATTTGGCACAACGTCACAATAACCAACTTCTGTTAAAAATATTGATTTATTGCGCGAGATGTTTCGAGACGTGAAGGCGCGACACCCTTTTTTCATCGATGCCATCGTCGTGCTGCCAGAGTATTTGCATACGATATGGACTTTGCCTAAAGGCGACGCCGACTTCAAAACGCGCTGGTCACTGATCAAAGCTGGTTTTTCGCGACATATTACTATCGGAGAACGACGCTCGGAGAGCCGAGTCAAACGTGGTGAGCGTGGAATCTGGCAGCGCCGCTACTGGGAACATGTGATTCGTGATGAACTCGACTTCGAGCGGCACGTTGATTATATCCATTGGAATCCCGTCAAGCACGGTTGGGTGAAACGTGTCGCGGATTGGCCTCATTCCAGCTTTCATGCCTATGTTCGGCGAGGCATCTATCGCGTGGATATGGGCGTGTGGACCTGAGGTTGAGATGAGCGTTTCCGCTGGAGAATGACGCGAATGATGCGGTTCATTCCTCACCGCGTCATACGGAGGCTTTGTTTTGGTCGAGGTCATGATCGGGGCCGAACTTGACATTATGAGCAGAGATATGCCGGTACCACCTGAATACGAGCGGGCATCCGCAAAGTTCTATGATTACTTGGTCGATGCGAGAGATACGGCGGGACTCTGGAGTACACATGTGACATATACGATGACGCAAGGCGTGTTTCAGGTGTTTCGTCGCAGGATCTCTACAAACGATGCCATTGCGTTTGCAAACGTTCTTCCGATTTGTCTGCGGGCCTTGTTCGTCACCGATTGGAATCTAGAAGAAGAAAGAAAGGCGTTTTCAGATCGTGAGTCGATGAACGCCGAGGTCAAGGAGTTGCGGAAAGATCATAACTTTTCCACGGATACCGCGATTCAAGATGTTGCAAGGGCGCTGCGCCGGCATGTGAATGAGGAAGCCTTCGATAAGTTGCTTGCCCAGTTGCCGAAAGCGGCCGCTGAATTTTGGAAGATATGATTTTCTGAAGGCCAATGTTTGCTAACGAGGCAGATTCAATCTGCGCCTTCAGTCGGGGTTTCTGCCTCACTCAGATACCGGCTATTTTAAGAGGATTTTCGAAGTCATGATTGATCTAGAGGGCCGCTTGGTCTTCATTCAAGAAGCGGAGAAGCTCAAAAGCGTTCTGCGCACGTCTTATACAAGTACCGGACGGCGGGAGAGTACCGCCGAGCACACATGGCGACTCTGCCTTCTGGCGATGACGCTCCAGGATATTCTTGGTCCTTTAGATTTTGACCGCGTCCTCAAACTGTGCGTTATCCACGATCTAGGCGAAGCCCTCAACGGGGATGTTCCGGCGGTGCTACAGCAGGCGTCAGCGTCAAAGTCAGACCAGGAGCGGCAGGATCTCGTGAAGCTACTGGCCACTCTGCCGGCAGCGTTACAAGAAGAATTTCTGTCGCTGTGGGAAGACTATGAGTACGCCAGGACGCGGGAGGCTCGAATTGTCAAGGCATTGGACAAAATCGAGACGATCATTCAACACAATCAAGGTGTTACGTCCCGTGTGATTATCTGCCGCGACGGAGCTATCCTTTGTTCCGTGCCCGCGAGGTGCTAG
>NZ_JBHUHX010000007.1:240237-309967 GCF_042682685.1 Thiorhodococcus fuscus | reverse complement strand
TGGACTCTTGTAAATGTCAAACTTCTACGGTCTCCCCGGCAAAGCCGGGGGATTTCTCAACTGATTAATGATCGATTCGACCAAAACAATTTGCGGGAAAGGCTCGCTCTTCGTCTCGCCATGCATCGCAGCGGTCAATTGAGGCCAAACGCGCCGAACGGCAGCCAGACTCGAGAGCCCGCGTAGGATGAGGTGAGGAATGAACCGCATCAATCGCGAACGATGCGGTTCGCTATCGCTCACCACATCCTACCGACTGGATGGGTGACCGATATCCGGGGGGGTCTTAAGCCAAGGCGCTGAGATCCTGTCTCGCGAGGGCTTCAGCGGATTCGATCGAGTCGTCCATCATGGCCGGCGCCAATGCCTCGTGCAGCAGCGCATCGAGCAGTCGACGACGGGAGCTGTCTGCGGTGGCGAGACTCGCCTCCAGCCGGTCGCACAGGGCCATGAGCTCGTCGACTTTGGCGACGATGCGGTGTTGTTCAGCGAGGGGTGGGAGAGGGATTGGTAGATCAAGAATGACGCCACGCGCAACATTTTTCATGGACGGACTAACGCCAGTCGCATTTGCAGCGTAATAGGCTCGGGCGAAGTCTGCATGGTTATTGACCACCCATAAGAACCGGTGGCTGCAATGGCTTGTCAAACGCAGACGCACGATCTTGTCGCTCATCATCAGATTCAGCGGTTCTTCTAGCACAAGAACTGAGCGAGCAATCAGCTCTGCTGTATTCGCCCTGGATATCAGAAAATCGCCTTTGTGAACCTGTGCCTGCAAACGCGGCTTAGTTCCCGGCAATACCTGCTTGTTTGCCGCTGGATCAAATCTATCCCAAGACACCGCACTGACCTTAAGCACCCCCCAAGCGTCCCCTTGCCGAGCATGGCTTTCTGTTCGTGGGCTCCAGCCCGAGTCCGACGTAAGCACCAACTCTCCGCAGCGGCACCAGACCCAACCAGAGGGAGGTTCAAAGAACTGCTCGGCGCTCGCAATCGGCTTTAGATGTTTGCCCTTGCTGATCTCTCCCGCCTCCAACAAGCGCGTCTTTTCCGACCGAATCCTACACAGCAACTCCGACGCCGGCTCATCTGACAAATCCTGCGGCACGAGCTTACCGCGCACGGCGAGGTTGAGGATGGTCTGACGGAGCTGCTTGATCTGGTCTGCGCGGGTTGTGAGTGCCGGTAGGGCATCAAGGACGAAGCGGGCGTGGTCGGTGAAGGTGGCCAGGTCGAGATCGGGGGCGTTGAGACGGGCGAGGCTCGCCGCCGCCAGCCTGTCGCGCGCCGACTCCCGCTGCGCTCGCGCAGCCTCCAGCCGATCGCACAGCGCCATCAGCTCATCGACCTTGGCGACGATGCGGTGTTGTTCGGCGATCGGCGGCAGTGGAATGGGAATAGCGCGCAGCTTGCTTTGAGATATGTTCATTTGCATGACGGCCATTCCCGACTTGGCTGCTTCAATCTGCTCGAACGTATGCCCCGCATTGAGCGCAAGTGCCAGAAATCGAGGTGACAGATCGCCCAGGGCATGAAACCTTATAAGTTTGTCGGAGATCATGAGTCTTGGGCACACGACATCGACAACGCAGGAGACCCCTACTCGATTTTTGGGACCCGCGCGGGTCACCAGTATGTCTCCGATGCTGGCTTGATACTCCGGGCGGGGCTTCAATTTCTCTGGCAATTTCTTGTGTTGCGCTGGATTGAAGGCCAGTGCTTGAACGGAAGTCGTTCGTAAAACTCCCCAATCCTCTTCGCTCGTCCGCGGATGGGGTTCGCACTGAGGGCTCCACCCAGCATCCATCCGCGTGATTAGGGCTCCAAGTGGTAACCACGACCAAGCCAACGGAAGTTGCAGTTCAACGCTCAAATCACATAGTGGCTTTATCAGATGCTTAGTCTTTGCTGGGATGCCCGAAAGGAAGCGTAGATGCTCAATCGCCGGTTTATCATGCGGATCCTGCGGCACCAACCTCCCCCGCACCGCCAGATCAAGAATAAACCGCCTCAGTCTGGCGACGGCGTCGGGCGCATCGGCGATGCGCTCATAGAGCGCGAGCAATCGGTCTGGATTCATTGGAAGGGATCGAGTAGGGAGACGCCGGTGCCGGCGAAGTCGCTGGTGTTGCGCGTGACCACCACCAGGTCGTGGATCAGGGCGACGGCGGCGATCTGCTTGTCGATGGGATGCTGCGGATGCGGGGCCATGAGCTTGCCCCAGACCTGAGCACAGTCGGCGTCGAAGTCGAGGATGCGGTCGGCGTAGTTGGTCAGAACGAGACCGAGCCAGTCTTCGAGCAGCCTGGCCTGGGGCGCGTCGCCCCGGTTCCGGATACGCTCGACCCCACGCCGCAGCTCGCCGATGGTCTGGGCGCTGAGATACAGATCGCCGGGCGATGCCTCGCTCAGGAAGTCCAGCACACCGGCGTTGGCGCGCGGTCCCTTGCGCGCCTCGCTGATGACGTTGGTATCGATCAGGTACATCAGGCCGAATCCGGATGGCGGGCGAAGTCCTCGTCGGTGCCGACATCGGGCATGCTCGCCAGCACCTCGGCGAACGAGCGGCGGGGCGGACGGCTCAGGGCATTGCGCAGGATCTCGCGGTGCTCGGCCTCGGCGCTGCGGCCGTGCGCGGCGGCCGCCTGCTTGAGCGCCTTGATGACGTCGGCATCGACATTGCGGACGACGAGATTGGTCGCCATGCTCACCTCGCGGGAATGATTGAAATGATTGCACTCAATCTAGCATCGCCCGCGAAACCGCCGCAACAAGGTAATTTCGTGACCGGCCGCCGACCCGTAGGGCGCAATAGCGACAGCGTATTGCGCCGCATGGCCGGTTGCGGGGAGCCTCGATCCATCCTCGTACCTACATCCGGCGCAATACGGCCGCCTTTGGCTCCACTGACGCGGGTCCAAGCAACGATTCGACGGGCATCACGCACCGCGGCCAGGGCGCACAAGCGGCCTATTGCGCCCTACCGGCCTACCGCAACAGCGACGTAGGGCGCAATAGCGACAGCGTATTGCGCCGCATGGCGGGTTGCGGGGAGCTTCGATCCATCCGCTTGCCTACATCCGGCGCAATACGGCCGCTTCAGGCTTCAGTGACGCGGGTCCATGCAACGATTCGACGGGCATCATGCACGGTGGCCAGAGCGCACAAGCGGCCTATTGCGCCCTACCGACCTTACCGCAGCAGCGCCTCGGCCAGCACCTCCTTGAGCTGTGCGCGCAGGCTGGCGGTCTCGCGCTCGGCGGCGTCGAGATCGGCGAGCAGGGCCTCCGGGTCTCCAAGCTCGTCCTCGACCCTGTGGGGGTTCTTGATGTCGAGGTTGTAGCCTCGGGCCTTGATGGCGTCGATGCCCACCTTCCATGCCTGCGGACCGGCCTCGCGGCCGGTGCGTTCGGCACCGCCCCACCAGTCGACGCAGTCCTGCAGGTGTTCGACGCGGATGGGCCGGGTCATGGAATAGGCCTTCTGGCCTTCCGGGACGCGGTGCTCCCAGAACCAGACGTCCTGGGTCGGCGTACCCTTCTCGAAGAAGAGCAGGTTGGTGCCGATGCTGGCGTAGGGCTTGAAGACCGAATTCGGCAGCCGGACGATGGTGTGCAGGTTGCACTCCTCCAGCAGGTGCTCCTTGAGCCGTGTCTTGACGCCCTCGCCGAAGAGGGTGCCGTCCGGCAGCACCACGGCGGCGCGCCCGCCCGGCTTGAGCAGCCGGATGATGAGCGCGAGAAAGAGGTCGGCGGTCTCGCGGGTGCGGAAGTGGGCCGGGAAGTTGGACTCGATGCCGTCCTCCTCCCGGCCGCCGAAGGGCGGATTGGTGAGCACGATGTCGACACGGTCGCTTTGCCCGTAGCTGATGTAGGGCCGCGCGAGTGTGTTGTCGTGACGCACGAAGCTCGGGTCCTCGATGCCGTGCAACAGCATGTTGGTGACGCAGAGCATGTGCGGGAGCTGCTTCTTCTCGACCGCACGCAGGGCGGACTGCATCGCCTCTTCGTGCTCCGGCTTTTTCACGTACTGCTTGCGCATGTGATCGATGGCACAGGTGAGAAAGCCGCCGGTGCCGCAGGAGGGGTCGAGCAGGATCTCGCCGGGGCGCGGGTCGATGCGGTCGGTCATGAAGGCGGTCACGGCGCGCGGGGTGTAGTACTCGCCGGCGTTTCCGGCGGACTGCAGGTCGTTGAGCAGTTGCTCGTAGATGTCGCCGAAGTGCTGGCGCTGGCGCAGATCGTTGAAGTCGATGGCGTCGATCTTGTTGATGACCTGACGCATCAGCTGTCCCGACTTCATGTAGTTGTAGGCGTCCTCGAAGACGTCGCGCACCACGCGGCGGCGGTCGCCGGGCTTGCTGGTGACGCCGAGATCCTTCAGCGTCGGAAACAGGTCGTCGTTGACGAAATCGAGCAGCACATCGCCGGTGATGCCTTCCGGGTCCGCCGCCCAGGCACGCCATTGGAGCCTGCGCGGGATGGGCGAGCGGTAATCATCGCGCAGGAGTTCCAGCTCCTGATCCTGGTCGTCGATGATCTTTAGAAAGAACATCCAGCAGAGCTGGCTGATGCGCTGGGCGTCGCCGTCGACGCCGGTGTCCTGGCGCATGATGTCCTGGATGGATTTGACGAGAGTACGAACGGACATGGGACCTATGCGGTTTCCTGATAGAGGGCGGATTGAAGCGCGTGCACGGCCTGCTCGAAACCGGGCTTGCCGCCGAATGCCTTGACGAGTTGAACGGGTGTGCCGAGCGCGTCGAACGGCGGGATGCGCAGCACCTTGGTGTCGTCGAGGTTGAGCACGCCTTCGTCGGCGTACTTGTCGAGCAGCGCGTCGAGCACGGCGCGGGCCTGAGCGCCGTATTTCGAGAAGACGTCGCGCTTCTTGACGTTCTCGGCGCGCTCGCGTCGGGTGAGCGGTTTGGCGTCGAAGGCGATGTGACAGATGAGATCGAAGGCGTCGAGGTCCTTGCCCAGCTCGGCGGCGATGACATCCAGCGGCAGCCCTTCGCCCGCCAGCTCGTCGACCAGCGCCTGTTTGCGCTCGGTCGCGCCCCAGCGTCTGAGGAAGTCGTCGAGGCTCGCGAAATGCCGGTGCAGCGCCTTGCGGGTGAAGTCGTGCAGGCTCTCGGTGACGAGCTTGCCGTGCTCGTCGAGGTATTCGACACGCTCGGCGATGATGCTGGCCGCGACGCCGTCGACGTAGATCTTCTCGCGTGTGGTGCCGCCGGTTGGGGTGCCGATGTCCGCTGTGCCGCCGACGAGAACCTCGTACTCGCCGGAGTCGTCCTCGATCGCGGTGTCCGCCGCCTCGTCCTCCGACGGAGGCTCATCCGGGGGCACGACGGGATCGTCTTCACGCGGCGCGTAGATCTGCACCGGCTCGCCGTCGAAGTCCGGGTCGGCGAAATGGCTGGTCGCACCGCGAAAGTCGATCAGGGTGAAGTAGTACTTCTGGGTGTCCTCGTGCACACGGGTGCCGCGTCCGACGATCTGCTTGAACTCGGTCATGGCGCCGACCTGGCGGTCGAGCACGATCAGCCGGCAGGTCTGGGCGTCCACGCCGGTGGAAAGCAGGCGCGAGGTGGTGACCAGCACCGGGTATGTCGACTCGGGATCGATGAAGTTGCCGAGTTCGGCCTGGCCCTCGGCGTCGCCGCCGGTGATACGCATGACATAGCGGTAGTTCGCCTTGACCAGATCGGCGTTCTCGTTGATCAACGCCTGGCGCATGCGGGCGGCGTGCTCCTGGTCGACGCAGAAGACGATGGTCTTCTGGAAGCGGTCGCCGCTCTGTTCGAGGAACGCCGTGACCTTGCGCGCGACGAGCTTGGTGCGCTCGTCCAGCACCAGCGTGCGGTCGAAGTCCTTGGTGTTGTAGAGGCGATCCTCGACCGCCTCGCCATGGCGGTCTAGCTGACCCTGCTCCGGGCGGTAGCCCTCGACGTCGCGGTCGATGTGGATCTTGACCACCTTGTAGGGCGCGAGGAAACCGTCGCGGATGCCTTGCTTGAGCGAGTAGGAATAGACCGGCTCGCCGAAGTAGGCGATGTTGGAGACGTACTCGGTTTCTCTCGGCGTTGCCGTCAGACCGATCTGGGTGGCGGCCGAGAAGTGCTCCAGGATCTCGCGCCAGGCGGAGTCCTCGGAGGCGCTGCCACGATGACACTCGTCGATGACGATGAGGTCGAAGAAGCCGGGCGAGAATTCGCGGTAGAGCTTCTGGCGGTCCTCGGGGCCGGTGATCGACTGATAGAGCCCGAGATAGATCTCGTAGGCGGTGTCGATGCGGCGCTTTTTGTCGAGGGCAATGGTGAGATCGACCTGGCTGCCATCGTCGCGCTCGATGGTCTTGGCCTTGGTCGAGAGCTTGGCCATCGCCGGGCCGAACGGACGGAAGTCGTTGACCATGGTCTGGTCGATCAGCACGTTGCGGTCGGCGAGGAACAGGATGCGTTGCTTGCGGCCCGCCTTCCACAGCCGCCAGATGATCTGGAAGGCGGTGTAGGTCTTGCCGGTGCCGGTCGCCATGACGAGCAGCACCCGGTCGCGGCCCTTGGCGATGGCCTCAATGGCCGCGTTGACGGCGTTGGCCTGGTAATAGCGGGGCGCCTTGCCGCTGCCGTCATCGTAATAGTCCTGGAGCAGGATCCGATCGGCCTCGGGGGTCAACCCCTTCCAGACGCGATAGCGCGCCCAGAGCGCGTCCGGCGACGGGAAGGCGTCGAGCGCAAGGCAGGTTTCGGTGACGTCGCCCGTGCCGGTGCGGTCGTGAAACACGAAGCCGTCGCCGTTGGACGAGAAGACGAAGGGGATGTCGAGCGTCAGGGCGTAATCAAGCGCCTGCTGCATGCCGTCGCCGACGCTGTGGCGGTTGTCCTTGGCCTCGATGACCGCGATCGGGATGTTGGGCTTGTAGTAGAGGATATAGTCGGCACGCTTGCCCTTGCCGCGACTCACCAGCTTGCCGCGCACGATGATGCGGCCCTTGGTGAAGCCGACTTCCTCGCGGATCTGCAACTGCTCGTCCCAGCCGGCGTCGCGCAGGGCCGGGATGATGAACTTGGTGCAGATGTCCCGCTCGCTGAGATCCTTCTTGTTCATGGTATCCATTCTTGCGCGCTGCATGTGTCTGCCGAAATCGGACCATCAGGATACCGGTGAAAGCGGCCATTGCCTCCGGTTTCTGGTCACGCAGTCCAGCAGAAGCGGCGCAATACGCTAGCGCTATTGCGCCCTACGCCCCAACGCTGTGCCCGGCGATGAAATCCCGCGCCGCCTCGCGTAGCGCGACGGCGGCAGGCCAATCGCTGCCTTCGGGTCGAATCGGCGCGCCCAAGATCACCTCGACCCGGCCAGGCGTGGGACGGAAGCTGTCGCCCGGCATGCGCTCGCGCGTACCCTTGACGGCGATCGGAATCACGGGCACGCCCGCCTGGGCGGCGGCGGCGAAGGCGCCCATGCGGAACGGCATCAGATCTGGCTGCTCGCGGAAGGTCCCCTCGGGGAAGAAGACCAGGCTCTCGCCCTGCTCCAGCGCGGCGTTGAGTTGGGCGGATTCGGTGCTGCTGCGCTGCACATCGAAACGATCGACGAAGAGCGTCCCCATGCGCGCCAGGTAGCGACCGACCCAGGGCATCGCCGTCAGCTCGCGCTTGGCGACGAAGGACACCGGCCGATCGAGCGCCAGGGTGAGCGCCAGGGCATCCAGATAGCCCTGATGATTGGCGACCACAACGCATGGGGACGAAGCCGCATCCAGATTCTCGCGCCCCGAGACACGCACCCGCATCCCGGTTAGAGCGCCGAGCAGACGCAAGCCGAATCGGGTGAATGTCCAACGCAGTCCCAGGGTCGGAACGAGCGTGCCCGCGATCCAGAAGCCAGGTGCGAACAGATAGAAGAGCAACCAGGCATAACGGGCATAGAGGGTTCCCGGCAGTTCGCTCACCAGATGCGAGATCCGGCCCCAGAGGCCCGAGAGGCCGACCCGAGCCAGCTGCCAGACCGGACGCGGCGGCCCCTCGAACAGCTTGCCGGCGAGATAGCGCTCACGCGTGTCGACACGACGCAGCTTGCCGCTGGAGGTCTTGAGCACGGCGCGCGGCGGCGCCAGCACGATCTCGTCCGGCGGCAGACCCAGAACATCGGTCGCCAGCTCGCGGGCACGCTGCTGGAGCGCCGTCCGGCGGCCGGGGTCGCGCTCCTTGCTCTCGGCGACGATGACCAGACGCTCGCTGCCCTGCTTGGGGTCGGTCGCGGCGAAGGCCACCACGCAGCCGTTGCGGATGCCGGGCAGTTCGCCCAAGGCCTGCTCGACCTCGTAGGGATAGATGTTGCGCCCGCCACGGATGATGAGGTCCTTGACCCGCCCGCTCAGATGGATGTCGCCCCCGGCCAGATAGGCGCGGTCGCCGGTCTCGTGCCAGCCGTCGCGGATGAGCCGTGCGGTGGCCTCCGGATTGCGGTAATAGCCGCGCGTCGCCGAGGGTCCTTGGAACTGGAGCAGCCCCTCGTGACGCTCGGGCACCTCGCGGCCCTCGCCGTCCACCACGCGCACCCTGTATCCAGGCAGCGGACGACCGCAGGCGACCACCTCCATGGCGTCCGGATCCGCGCAGTCGACCGGCAGCGCATAGCCCGAATTGGCGAATCGCACCCGATCGATACAATCGATGCGCGGCCCGCGCTCCACCGGCGGAAAGGCCAGACCGACCGCCGCCTCTGCCAGACCATAGACCGGCGCCAGCGCCTCCTCGCGCAGACCACAGGGCGCGAAATGCTCGGCGAAATGGCGTAGCGTCTGGGCGCTGACCGGTTCGGCCCCGTTGAATGCGCGGCGCCAGCAGCTGAGATCGAGCCCTTCCATCTGCGACTCCGAGATGCGGGTCAGACAGAGTTCATAGGCGAAGTTGGGCGCGGCCGAGAGTGTGCCGCGATGCTGGTGAATAGCCTGCAACCAGCGCCGAGGCCGCGCCAGGAAGGCGAGCGGCGACATGGAGATGAGCGGCACGCCGAAATAGAGACTGCCGAGCCAGGCGCCGATCAGTCCCATGTCGTGATAGAGCGGCAGCCAGCTGACGAAGACGTCATCGGCACGGATCGCGATCGCCTCCCCCATGGCCCGGATGTTGGCCAGCAGATCCGCGTGCGATAGGGTCACGCCCTTGGGATCGCCGGTGCTGCCCGAGGTGTACTGGAGAAAGGCGATGTCGTTGCGGTCGGGTCTGGACCAGTCGTCGAGCGGCGTCTCGCGCTCGATGCCTTCGAGGGTCAGCACCTCGCGCAGCGAACCGACCTGGACCCGCAGCACCTTGGCGATGGTGCGCGCCTCGGGAACCGTGATCAGAAAGCTGGTGCCGGCGTTGTCCAGGATGCGGGCGTGCCGGCGCAGATGGTCCTCGATCTGCTGCGGCCGGGCCGGCGGATAGATGGGCACGGGCACGCCGCCGGCGGCCAGGATGCCGAAGAAACTGAAGAAATAGTCCGGGCCGGTCGGCAGCATGACGGCAACCGTAGCGCCCGGACCGATCCCTGCATGGCGCAGTCGCGCCGCCACCCGCGAAGCGCCCAGCGCCAGATCGGCATAGCGGATGGGATGCGCGCGATCCTCGCCGTCGTAATAGAGGATATGGGTGCGATCGCCCGCGTGCCGTCGGTGCCAGTCGAGCACCTCCAGCAGGGTGTGCGCGCCGACCGGAATCTCTAGGTCGTCCGCGCCGGAGTCAACGGATACGGCGGACAGATCGGTTTCGGTGCCGCCCTTCCCGCCCTGGATCATCTGGAGCAGATCGCCTGCGGTCGCAGCCATCAGCGCCTGATCCGGAAGGTGCACGTCGAGCCCCTGCTCCACACGTGCGATCAGTTCGGATCGGCTCAGGCTGTCGAGCCCGAGATCCGATTCCAGACGGGTATCGAGTCCGATGCCTTCGAGAGGCTCCGGCAGCCTGGATTCACGCGCGAAGGTGCGCAGCAGATCCAGCAACCGATCGGCAGAGTCCTGGGGGAGATTGGATGCGGTCATAGGCAATGGTGACAGATGGCGCAAGACGGGCCGAGTCTAGCACAGCCCTTTCCAGCGCCCAGCGGCGACGCATCCGCGCGGAGCCTCACTCGATGCTGCGGCGAAAACTGGCGCGCCGAAGGCTCATGGATGGGGTCGGTGCCGATCGGATCGATCGAGTCCTGGCGCGCCCGAACCTCGAACAGCATCGACGCCTCGAAGACCTGTCCATAGACGTCGGCCGCCGCCCCTAGGTTTCGCGCATACTCGACGCAATGGAGCATCCGACCGAAGAATTGCCAGGTCGATTCACGGTTTTCGGCACCTGATTGCCGCTATGCTTGGCGACCGACATGGAGTAGATAGCCCTCCAACCAGGACGGGGTGATTCTGTTTAATGAATAACCTGAAACGCTCGACCCACCTATCTCCCGGACTGCGGCGAGGCTGGCTCGACATTGCGTGCGTCGCGAGCGTGGCCCTCCTGGTCGCGCCCGAATTACGCGCCCTCGACGAGATCAGGCTGCAGCTCAAATGGCGGCATCAGTTCCAGTTCGCCGGTTATTACGTCGCCCTGGATCGGGGCTATTACCGGGATGCGGGACTGGAGGTCACCCTGGTCGAGGCGCAACCCGACACGGACGTGGTCGCCGAGGTGGTCTCGGGGCGGGCCGAGTTCGGCACCGGCACCAGTGAACTGCTGCTCGCGCGCCAGACACAACCGATCGTCGCCCTCGCGCCCATCTATCAGCATTCCCCCTTCGCCCTGGCGGTACGCGCCGATCGCGCCTCCAACCTCCACGAACTGGTCGGCCAGCCCATCATGCTGGAACCCGGCGCCGCCGAGATTATCGCCCTCTTCCAACAGGAGGGCGTATCCATCGATCAGCTGGATATCCGACCTCACACCCAACGCATCGACGACCTCACCTCCGGCCGGATCGCCGCCATGTCGGTCTACTCAACGACCGAGCCCTATCAGCTGCGACGCCTTGGATTCAACTACAACCTCTTCTCAGCCCGGGCGGGCGGGATCGATTTCTACGGCGACATTCTCTTCACGACCGAGGATCAGACGCGCCGTCACCCCAAACGGGTCAGGGCCTTTCTCGATGCCAGCCTCGCCGGCTGGCGCGAAGCGCTCAAGCACAGCGAGACGGCCATCGATCTCATCATGGCGCGCTACAACAGCCAGGGACGCGACCGCGACGCCTACCGTTTCGAGGCGGAAGAGAGCCGCCGGCTGATGCGTCCCGATCTGATCGATGTCGGACATTCCAATCCGGGTCGGTGGAGACACATCGCCGATACCTATGCCGAACTGGGCATGCTGCCCAGGAACGTCTCACTCGATCGATTCCTCTATGACTCGAATAGGCCACGGCTCGATCCCCGATTCATGACCGCGCTGGCCGGCAGCCTGACGTTGCTGCTGCTTCTCTCGGCGCTGACCTGGAAGATCGTCCGCCTTAACCGCCGCCTCGCGAGCGAAATCGTCGAACGGGACAGGATCAACAGACACTTGCGGGAGCACAACGCGCTCTTCCATCTGATCACGGAAAACAGCAGCGATGTCATCTGGATCCTGGATATCGCGCGCCGGCGGTTCGAATACGTCAGCCCCTCGGTGACGTCCATGCGCGGATTCTCGCCCCAGGAGGTGATGGCCGAACCGATCGAGGCATCCATGACGGTCGAATCATGGGGCCGGATCGCACACCTGATCGACGGCGAGCAGGCTGGTATGAATAGCGGTTTCGCGCCCCAGGTGACAGAAATCGAACAGCCGCTCAAACAGGGGGGAACCGTGCATGCCGAGGTGGTGACGACCCCGGTGCTGGACGAGGCTGGACATCCCGTGAAGCTGCTCGGCATCACCCGTGACACCACTCGACGCAAGACGCTCGAGGCCGAATTACGGACCCGTATCGCCGCGATCGAGGCCGCCGGCGACGCCATCGCCATCACCGACGCCCAAGGACGCCTGCTCTACGCCAATCCAGCCTTCGCCAGACAGACCGGATACACATTAAGCGAACTCAAGGGGGTACATACGCGCGCCTTCAAGAGCGGACTCCACGATGCGGACTTCTATGCCGATCTGTGGCAGACAGTCCTTGGCGGTCGGATCTGGCGCGGCGAAATGATCAACAAACGCAAGGGCGGGTCGCTCTACGAGGAGGAGATGACCATCGCACCGGTGATGAACGTCAAGGGGGAAGTGGATTGCTTCGTCGCCATCAAACGCGACGTCAGCGAACGCCGTTCCATGGAGCGCGCACTCAAGCAGGCCAATCGCCAACTCAGCGAGAACCTGGCGCGGATTCGTCTGCTTCAGAAAGAACTCGCCGAGCAGACGATTCGCGACCCGCTCACCGGTCTCCACAACCGACGTTATCTCGACGAGACCCTACCGCGCGAATTCGCGCGCGCCAGGCACGAAGGCTATGTACTCACCGCCGCGATGGTCGATGTCGACCATTTCAAGCGTATCAACGATACCTGGGGACATCCGGCCGGAGACGCGCTGCTGAAGGCGCTTGCCGCACTCCTCCAGAAACGCTTCCGCGAGGGCGACATCGTCTGCCGCTATGGCGGAGAGGAGTTTCTGGTACTTCTGCCGCACGCCTCGATCGAGACCTGTCTGCCCCGCGCCGATTGGTTGCGTCAGGCGTTCGGAAATCTTCGAATGATCTATCAAGATGTCGAGATCCGGGCTACCCTGTCCATCGGTCTGGCCTCTTATCCCGAATACGCCAGCTCACCGCAAGAGCTGATCCAGATGGCGGACGCCGCACTCTATCGAGCAAAGCATCACGGTCGTAACCGGATCGAGGTCATATCCAGCGAGGCATAGGGTGAACCAGAGGAACCCACTTGAATTCATGAGATTCCGCAGCACCATGAAGGATTTTTCGAACGGGGGAAATGTGCGGTGACCCAAACCCTGGCGCGCTATTCCAAGGTGATGGAAATCGTCGGCGACATCCTCAAGGTCCGAGTACCGCCCACCTCGGGCAACCAGGTCCGCGTCGCCTTCGACGACCTGGCACTCGTCGAGGATCCGAGCGGATTCAGCTCGCTCGCCCGCGCCATCCGTCTCGACGACGATCTGGTCTCACTCCAGGTCTTCGCCGGTACCAAGGGACTCTCCACGGAGGCATCGGTCCGATTCCTCGGCCATCCGATGCGCGTAACCTATTCGGCCAACATCCTGGGTCGAGTCTTTCGCGGCGACGGCGAGCCCTTCGATGCCGGCCCCGATCTCTCGCAGGACCCCAAGCTCGCGATCGGCGGACCCTCGGTAAATCCGGCGAAGCGACTGCTCGCCTCGAAGATGATCCGCACCGACGTCCCCATGATCGACGTCTTCAATTCGCTGGTGGAGAGCCAGAAGATCCCCATCTTCTCGGTCGCCGGCGAGCCCTACAACCAGCTGTTGGCGCGCATCGGCATCCAGGCCGACGCCGACATCGTGGTCTTTGGCGGTCTGGGTCTCATCTTCGACGACTATCACTTCTTCCTGCGTCGCTTCGAGGACGCCGGAGTCTTCGCCCGCACCGTCATGTTCGTCAATCTGGCCTCCGACCCCGTGGTCGAACGTCTGCTGGTGCCGGACATGGCGCTCGCGGTGGCCGAGAAATTCGCGGTCGAGGAAGGCAAACGGGTGCTGGTGCTGCTCACCGACATGACCGCCTATGCCGACGCCATGAAGGAGGTCGGCGTCGCCATGGAGGCCGTGCCGTCCAACCGCGGCTACATGGGCGACCTCTACTCCCAGCTCGCGCGCCGCTACGAGAAGGCCGCCGACTACAAGGACGGCGGCTCGCTGACCATCCTGACCGTCACCACCATGCCGGGCGACGACGTCACCCATCCGGTGCCCGACAACACGGGCTACATCACCGAGGGGCAGTTCTATCTGCACGACGGCATGCTGGACCCCTTCGGCTCCCTGTCGCGACTCAAGCAGCACGTCATCGGCAAAGTCACGCGCGAGGATCACGGCCAGATCATGAACACCATGATCCGCTTCTACTCCAATGCCCGCGAGGCCGAGCAAAAACAGGCCATGGCCTTCGAATTGAGCGCGTTCGATCAGCAGCTGCTGCGTTTCGGGCAGCTCTTCCGAGAGCGTTTCATGGCGATCGACGTCAGCCTGCCGCTGGAGAAGGCGCTCGACCTCTGCTGGCAGACCCTGGCCGAGTGCTTCGAGCCCGAGACGCTGCTGATGAAGTCCGCGCTGATCGACAAATATTACCCACGCAAGCCGCCGGCCGGGGCTGAAACAGCCGCCCCCTGAACGCGGCTTAGACAGCCACCCACCAGCACAATTCAGCCACTCTGCTGCACACCTGACGCGCTCCTCAAAGCACCGGGGAGAGCGACACTGAACCGCAAAAAAGCCACAGCACACATGGCTCGCTCATGCTTGCCTCTTGCCTGGTGATTGCCTGCCTGTTAGCCTTCGAATGCAATCGATTATGGACACTTCGTTTACGCGTGTTCAACGCGTCCGGCCGGAAACGTCGCAGGAGGCCATAAATGCCGCAGGTCGAGTTCAGGACCTCCCGCAGCTCGCTCGCGAGGATCGACCTGATACCTGATGTTGCTTATTCCATTGGAAGCGATGCAGGTAATTTGGTATCGATTGCAGGTTCCGGTGTACGACCGCTGCATGCGCATCTGTCGTTTCAAGATGGCTCAGCCTTGTTGGCGCCACTCGAAGGCGCCCCGCTCTTCGTCAACGGGGCGGCGATTTCTACAGACACTACGCTATCAGACGGAGACTGGATCGCCTTCGGCGAAACCCTGATTCAGATCCGGCTTCCTGCTGTCGTCCCACATACCGACGGCAATTCACAGATAGTGGCCTCACTGGGCTCGAATCAATCCGGGAGCATTATCGTCGGTCGCGTGCCCGGCTGTGGACTGCCCATCCTTTCTCCACTGGTTTCGCGGGAGCACGCACGGCTCACTCTCAGGCCCGACGGCGTCTTTGTCGAGGATCTTAGAAGCGTCAATGGCACCTGGGTCAATGGTGCACGTATCCGGGCATTGACTCAGCTCGCACCAGGCGACCGAGTTGCATTTGCGAGCTTCGTGTTCGTTTTCACCGGCTCCGCCCTAGAGCCGGTGGACGCGAGCAATCGCATTCGGGTGATCGCTTCTGGCCTCACCAAGACAGTAACCGACCGCACGACACGGCAGCCCCGCCATCTACTTAATGGCATTGGCCTGGTGATCGAGCCCGGCGAATTCGTCGTCATCTTTGGCACCAGCGGATCGGGCAAGTCGACCCTGTTAGATGCCCTGAATGGTCGTCGGCCGGCGTCCTCAGGCCAGGTGCTCTACAACGACGTCGATCTCTATCGCTTCTTCGCCTTGTTCCGCTCGGGTATCGGCTATGTGCCGCAGCAGGACATTGTTCACCGCAAGATCAGTGTCCGCCGTGCCTTGCGCTATACGGCACGCCTGAGATTGCCGCACGACACCTCCGCTCGAGAAATCGATGCGATCATCGAGCGGGTGCTGGACCGCGTGGGGCTCAGAGAGAAGGCCGATCTCGCTGTGGATACGCCTGAGCCTCTGAGCGGAGGTCAGCTAAAGCGGGTCAGCTTGGCGGTCGAGTTGGTTGCCAATCCGCATATTCTTTTCCTCGACGAGGCCACAAGCGGACTGGATGCAGGTACCGACAAGCGGATGATGCGGCTGTTCGCCGACCTCGCAGAAGATGGCAAGACGGTCGCTTGCGTGACACACAGCTTGGAGAACATCGATACCTGCCATCTCGTCGCCCTGCTTCACCAGGGACAATTGGTCTATTACGGACCGCCCGGTGAAGCGGCCGCTCATTTCGGCGTCAAGCGTCTTTCCGACGTTTACGAGGTCCTTGATGGAGGCAGGGGACAAGACTGGAGATCACGCTTCGAAGACTCGCCGCAACATCAACGCTATGTCGAGCAGCGTCTCACGAGTTTGCCCACTGGGCAGGCACCCCAGGCCGCAGGCTCCACACGCCCGTCGTGGCGCCCCTGGAAACTGCTCGACGTTCGCCAGATGCTGACCCTGACGCATCGCTACCTGGACCTATTGCTGTCCGATCGCGTCAATCTTCTGGTTCTGCTCCTGCAAGCACCGCTCATCGCCTTGGTGGTCGGCGCGGTATTCGATACCCAGGGGGAGCTGAGTCAGCGCGCTGCGGCGGAGAGTCAGATCGCTTTCGTGCTGGTTCTATCCGCAATCTGGTTCGGATGCATCAATTCGGCGCGAGAGATCGTCAAGGAGTTGCCTGTATACCTGCGCGAGCGCTCGGTCACTGTCACCCTTCCGGCCTATCTCCTGAGCAAGGTACTGCCGCTTGCGATCTCGTGCCTGGCGCAGGTGGCAAGCTTTCTGGCAATCGTCACCTATATGCTCGACCTGAGCGGACCATTCCTTGATCGGCTATTGACGTTGTTTCTGTCCGGGTTCGCCGCCACCGCAATGGGACTGGCGGTCAGCGCCTTTGTCGACTCGAACGACAAGGCCATCGCGGCCCTACCGCTGTTGCTGATACCCCAGTTCATTCTTTCGAATTCCGTGGTACCCCTGTCTGGAGCGACCGAGACGGTAGCCAAGGTCGTCGTGATTGCCTATTGGGGCATCGATGCCATGCGCTCGACGTTAGATCCAGCGCTCTTGGAGCTGCGCGATCCCACCGGCGCGTTGGTGATTCCGGTCGTCGGCGAGTGGCCGACAACCCTCTGGTATCTTCTCGCCCAGGCTGTAGGTTTTTTCACCCTCACCCTGGCCGGACTCAAGATCAAGGACCGGCGGGTGTAGCATGATCCCAGGTCGAAGCACAGCCGGCGGGGCAGAAGACAGGGATCACCCGGCTCGGTGCTCAACCCGTGGGCACAACCTGCCGTCATGAGCGATTCTACAGAGACCAAGCGGTGCCCCAAATGCGGGGCGACGAATCTGACCGAGGAACTAGCTCACCGGGAATACCGTTGCGGTGACTGTGGTCTTGAACTCGCCCATCTAGATACCCTGTCGAATGGCGTCGTGCGAGGCGTGCTCGGCTGGTTGTTGGACATCGGTACCCTGGTCAACGACCGCTACCGTGTCTCGGCCGTGCTGGGTAAGGGTGGCTTCGGCGTCACCTATCTGGTCGATGATCTGCGTCTGCATGGAAAGCGACGGGCGCTGAAAGAGGTCCCCGAGCTCTATTTCGACGAATACGAGACACGTCTGCTCGGCCGTCTGACGCATCCAGCCATTCCCGACATCACCGACCGCTTCAGCGCCGATGGCATGGTCTACCAGGTGCTGGAGTTCGGCGGCGATCGTACGCTGCGAACCGAGCAGGAACGTCGGGGTGGCCGCATCCCGCTGTTCGTACTCCTGCCTTGGGTTCAGCAGCTATGCGAGGCCCTACAGTACCTTCATGTCCAAGATCCACCCGTGGTACACCGGGACCTCAAACCGGAAAACGTGCTGCTGGACGAGCATGAGCGGGTGATGCTGATCGACTTCGGCATCGCCAAAGAGGCAGCCACGGACACCATGACTCGGACCATCGGTCGCGCCGTGACCCAGGGGTTCAGCCCTCCGGAACAGGTACTCGGCACTGGCACCGATGCCCGATCGGATGTCTATGCCCTGGGAGCCATCCTCTATTTCTGTCTCACGGGGCAGATGCCGCCCGCTGCCCATGAGCGGGTCACAGGTACGGCCATCAAACCGCTGTCGAGCGTCCTGCCTGATATCCCGCCACTCATCGAGTCGGCTGTCATGCAGGCGCTCGAACTCAACATCAATCTTCGCCAACAGTCCATTCCCGAGCTGGCATCGGTTTTCGAACTGATTCAGTCAGGCTCCAGTAGCGCGCGGACGGTTTTGGCTCCGCCAGGGGGTGGGGCCACAGCCGATACAGCCGGCCTTACGCTGCCGAGCGTACAGTTACCTTCACACCGCACTGGGGGTACTGCACCTGCGACGAGCATCCGGGTCGCTCAGCCGCCAATGGTCGAGCCCAAATCGCGCCGAAACGGAGCCCTCATTCTTGCTTCGTCGCTACTCTTGGGGGGCACGGCTGCGGGAGGCTATTGGCTCTGGGTCAAACAGGTCCGTTCGCCCGATCCAGAGATCACCACCGTACCGGAGACTCGCTCGATTGAAGCGACTTCGACGATACGATCGGACGCTGCCGCGAACCGACCCGATAGCGCCGCTGCGCCAACGGCAGCCGGGGCTCAGGAACCATCACCCCCGGTGACAGTGCCGGTTAAGACTCCTGCTGACATGACGGCTGTGGTGCCAGCGACGTCAGGACCTGCTTCCGCCTCTGCCACCAAAACACCTCGGCCAGCGCCGTCGTTGCCATCGGTGTTTTCCAACGAGCAGCCCAAAGAGGCTCGGAGTACCACTGGCGAAGCCAAACCCAAGCAGAACCTGATGGAGCTCTTCGAAGTGCGGCGCAGAGCTGCCTTGTCCACATCAACGCCCGAGAAGTCTGCGAATGTTTCCGGCCAGCCGCCCGCCACAGTTTCCGTCGTTTCGCCCCCTACACCCGAACCGGTGCTACAGCCTACACCGACCCCAAAGATTTCCACCGAGCCCAAAGTAACCACCAAGCCCAAGGTAAAAGCCAAACCAAAGGTGACAGCCAAACCCAAGGTGGCAGCCAGACCTAAACCAACGCCACGCCCCAAACGGAAGACCAGCAGCTCGAGCGATTGGGGATTTCAGTACAAAGGTGCCAGAAAAACCGACTGAGGGTCCACGACCCTGAACTCATATAGGAGTCTCAGCAATGAAGAGCCGTTTGTCGCAATGTAAACGAATGTTCGGCGCTCAGGGATTGGCAGTGCTCATGACCGCTATCGTTGCGCTGACCAGCACCACAGTCTGTGCTCAGGGTTACGGCTTCGCGGCCCCGGGCAACTACGGAGTGAAGATATACAAAACCGATTATTCACTCTATCCATTCGTACAGATCTATTTGCGCACCTTCGATTCACAAATGCAGCCCCTAGTGAACCTCAATGAAATGAATATCGGCCTGATGGTCAAGGGACGCCCCTATGACCCGATGAAACGACAATACGGAATTCAATCGATCCGCAAACGCGAGGAAGCGACGCGATCAGTGGTCGTGGTCGATGCGAGTAAATCGATGGCGGGCAAGCCGTTCAATGATTCGCTGCGGGCGGCGGTCCGCTTTATCGAAAGCAAGAGACCCCAGGATGAGGTTGCCATATTGGCCATCCGCGATACTAAAGAGGGTTTCGACCTGGTCTCGGAGTTTGAGCGTGATGGCGCTGCACTGGTTCGACGGCTGAGCGACATCAAGGTCGACGGATTGAAGACGAGACTGTTCGACACCATCGGTGCAGCCATGCAGATGTGCGCCATGAGCGGACAGGGGTCTGTGCGCACTGCCAACTATATCGTTTCGTGCTCGATTTTGGTGATGTCAGATGGCAAGGACGAGGGAAGTTCTATTCGTCGCGATGAGTTGATGAATCGAATTTCAAACCTCGACATTCCGATTCCAATATATTCGCTAGCTTATTCTAACGTCGACCAGAGCTATTTCAAGAATCTGGAGGCGCTCTCAAAGAATTCATTTGGCATCTATTACGTAATTGGCGAAACCACCGAACAGATGCAGCGAATCGTCGAGCAGGTACAGAACATCCTTCAAAGCGACTACGTCGTCACTTTCCGATCCTACATCGAACCAGATGGCGAACGATACAATGTAAAAATTGGCGTAGAGTTTCCAAGTGGCAGCGGAAAATATGTCTACGACGACACGTTTTTTGAGGCAATTCAGCCACCACCTATGCCTGAGATTATGAATGCCATCAAATTAATGGGCGAGAAAATCAAATTCCTTGATGACAAAAACCCCCATTATCCTCAGCCCCAGTAGAATCGATATCAAAACGCCCCCTGAAGGCAAACGGGCGCCGATTTGATCACCAAACACACGCCCCAGATGCTATTTGTAGATAACATCCGGGGCAAATGGTTCGAATTATCGCAGTCGAATTGTGAGGAACACAGAGATGCAAGCGGTACAGCGAATTGGATTGGTCACCATGATAGCCTTTGGGACTGTAGTCACGTCTGGCTGTAGCTCGACAGGGAGCGTTCAGGATCAAGCAATAGGCACGACGATCGGCGCGGCACTCGGCTGCGGAGTGGGCGCTTTGATTTCGAGAGATGCTAGAGGCTGCGCTGCTGGCGCCGCAGTGGGCGCGGTAGTCGGTTTCGGAACCGTCGTCATTTCACAATACAATGCTCGCCAAGTGCGCTCTGCTTCCAAAGACGCCAGGGTCTACGGCCTGAGTACCGCGCCGTCCACCCCTCAGGTCAAAATCCGCAAGGGTAAATCCTCGCCACGGACTGTCAGACACGGTGACCCAGTGACCATCAGCACGGACTACTCCGTAGCTTTGCCGAAGGGTGTAACCAAGACGCAAGTCAGTGAGAGCTGGGTATTGAAGAAAGACGGTAAAAAAGTCACGAAGCTGCCGGTCAAATCTGCCTCCCGGACAGCTGGGGGATGGGTGGCGGATGCCGAGATCAGCATCCCATCCGAAGTGCCTGCAGGCACGTATGTCATCGAACACCGAGTCCAAGCGGGCAGCAGCTACGATGTAGATGAGTCAACGTTTGTCGTTCGGGGCTGAATAGTGCTCGATTCGTTCCATTAGGGTTGTAGCAAGGAGCGATCCGTGACTCTATCCTTGGCAGGATTATGGTTATTTGGTGGGCTTCTTGGCAATGGTAATGGGGACTGCCGCGCATCTACGGAAGCCGGCATCCGCACGATGCAAAGCCTCGCAGAATCATGGCCCCTTCGGTTCGCAAATGACCCGGTTAGGCGCTATATTCAACGTTTGGGGCAACAACTCGTGGCGGAAGCCGATCTTCATGACGCCGAGAATTGGCGTTTTTTCGTTGTTCGAAATTTGGAGCCTACAGCCTTTGCCGTCGGTGGCAACCGATTCGTCGTTAGCGACGGACTAATCGCTTTCGTGAGAAACGAAAGCGATCTCGCGGCTGTCCTGGCTCATGAGATCGCCCATCAGCGCCTCAGACATTTCTGTGACCATGCCCCGACTGATGCCAAGCGGATCCGTTACGGCTCCATTGTGCAGCACTTCGATCTTGACACAGAACGTGCAGCAGACATTTACGCTCTCCGTCTTCTTGAATCAGCGGGTTACAATCCGGACTCCATGTACGAAGTTCTCCGATGCCTTTCGGAACGACCTGGAGCACCGGTATCGCAACTACAAACGCGCATGCGCTCGCTCAAGCCTTCGTTCACTAATCGTGCAAACATGCCCAATATTGGGAATTTAGAGGAAATCCGCACGCATATTCTTGAAGAGTCGGGAACCCCTATACAACGCTGCCGGTAAGCTTCAAGATGCGGACAATCATCCCCTGGCAGAACGCCGGGGGATGGTCAGTTAAAGCGTTCCCATGAAATCCAGAAAGAGCCGACGCCAAGAAATTTCACAATCAAATTTAAATGGTTGCGAAACAGCATCGCTAAATAAATACACCCTTTATCAGGAAACCCCAGACCCATGGCCCGTCTGAGCCTAAGCAAATCTTCGCTGACCAAACAGACGCGCCAGCTCCAGACCTTCGAGCGCTTTCTGCCCGCGCTCGATCTCAAGCGCAAGCAACTGATGACCGAGCGCGCCAAGGCGCTGAAGGCCCGCGAGGACACCCTGGCCGCCATCGCGGCGCTGCGCGAGGAGGTACGGGAACGTCTGCCGATGCTCGCCCATCGCGAGATCCAGCTCGACGCCCTGGTCCGCCTCAAGGGTGTGCGTCTGGGCGAGGAGAACCGCATGGGCACCAAGCTGCCGGTGCTGCTCGGCGTGGATCTCGAAACGGCCGATTACGGTCTCATGGTCCAGCCGCACTGGGTCGATCCGCTGGTCGACGCCATCGGACGCATGCTGGAACTGCGGGTCCGCCTGGCGCTGGACGAGCGGCGTGTCGCACTTCTGGAAACGGCGGTGCGCAAGGTCACACAGCGGGTGAATCTCTTCGATAAGGTGCTGATCCCACGCACCCGGCAGAACATCAAAACCATCCGCATCTATCTCTCGGATGCCGAGCGCGCGGCCGTGGTACGCTCCAAGATCGCCAAGGCCAAGCGCCATCGCGAGACGACGGCATGAGCATTCTCCCACTCGCTCGACTGACCCTGGCCGGCCTGACCCAAGAAAAGCACGTCGTGCTCGAGCGGCTGCAGACACTCGGCTGTCTGCACCTGTTGCCATTGAGCCCCGCGCCCAAGGAGGCCGAGCGCGCCCCGCCGGCGCATGCTGTGGAAACACGCAAGGCATTGCGCTATCTGGGCGACCTGCCGGACAAGCGCCGCCAGGTCCGCCTGGCGCCGGACTTCGATATCGCCAGCACCACCCGGACCGTGCTCGACAATCAGCAGCGCCTGCGCGAGCTGACCGACCGGCTCGACGGACTGCGGCAGCGTCTAAGCGAGCTCGAACCCTGGGGCGATTTCCGCCTGCCTGCCGAGGACGCACTCGCCGGACGCAAGCTCTGGTTCTACATCGTTCCCGAGCGTCAGATACCCGCACTGCAGTCGCTCGACCTGCCCTGGCAACTGGTGCATCGCGATCAGCGCCACGCCTGGGTGGTGGTCATCCATCCAGAGGAGCCACCGCACGACGCCTTGCCGGTTGCGCGCACCCATACGGGTGCCCTATCCCTCTCGGCGATTCGCCGTCAAGCCGAGGAGACCGAACTCGCGCTGGAGGAGGTGCAAGCGGAGCGCCATGCGCTCACGCGCTGGATCTATCTGATGTCGAGCCATCTGGCCCAGGCCGAGGACCAGGCACGGCTGAAATTCGCCGAAACTCAGACCCTGGACGACGCATCGGTCTTCCTGGTGCAGGGCTGGGTGGCCGAGCGCGACATCCCCGAGGTACGCGCGCTCGCCGAGAACCTCGGGCTCGCGCTGATCCTGGACCCGCCCGGCCCCGACGACGCGCCCCCGACCCTGCTCGACAACCCGCCCGCCATCGCTGCGGGACAGGATCTGGTCGGCTTCTACCAGATGCCGGCCTATCGCGCCTGGGACCCGTCGCGGGTGCTCTTCTTCTCCTTTACCCTCTTCTTCGCCCTCATCCTGTCGGACGCGGGCTACGCCTCGGTCCTGGGGCTCCTGTTGGCCGCCTATTGGCGTCGGCTCGGACGCAGCGATTTGGGACAGAGGATGCGCTTGATGGCCTTGGCACTGACCTCGACAGCGTTCCTCTGGGGCGTACTGCTCGGCAGCTATTTCGGCCTCGCCCCGCCGGCCGACAGCCTTCCCGGTCAACTCAAGCTGTTCGAGATCCAGGACTTCGACAGTATGATGAAGCTCTCCGTCGGCATCGGAGTGCTGCATCTGGTGCTCGCCAATGCCGAGATGGCGATGATCCATCGCGGGCGCGCCACCGGCCGCGTCGCCGTGTGTTGGATCGCGGCCCTGATCGGCGGCTTCGCCCTCTGGCTCGGCAGCGACCGGCCATCGGGACACTGGCTACCCATCCTGGGCCAGGTGCTTGGTATCGGTGGTCTGGTCGGCGTCTTCCTGTTCGGTAGCGACCGCCGCGTCGAGGATATCCGCTCGTTCGCGCTGCGCGTTCTGGACGGACTGGCGCAGCTGATCAAGGTCACCCAGGTGTTCGGCGACGTGCTGTCCTATCTGCGACTGTTCGCGCTCGGACTCGCCTCGGCCTCGCTGGCCATCACCTTCAACGATCTCGCCCGCCAGGTGGCCGCGAGCCATCCAGGCGTAGGGCTGCTGATGGCCCTGCTCATCCTCCTCGTCGGCCATCTGCTGAATCTGGCGCTCAGTCTCATGAGCGGCGTGGTGCACGGACTGCGTCTGAACTTCATCGAGTTCTACAACTGGGCACTGTCCGGCGAGGGTTATCCATTCAAGCCATTCAAGAAAGCGGAGCTAGGCGAATGAACGAATTCGTGATCGCCCTGGGTTGGGCGGGACTCTATGGGGTCATGGCACTCTCGGCCATCGGCAGCATCATCGGCTGCGCGGTCGCCGGCCAGGCGGCGATCGGAGCCATGGTGGATACCGAATCGGGCTACGGCCGCTATATCGGCATCTCGGTGATGCCCTCCTCTCAGGTCATCTATGGCATCGTGGTGATGTTCACCCTGCAGCGCCCGGTCACGCCGGAGACCGGACCGGCGCTGTTCGGCATCGGACTGTTCGCCGGTTTGGCGCTCATGATGTCGGCGGTACGCCAGGGTCAGGCCTGCGCCTCGGCGATCCACGCGAGCAAGACCAAGCCCGAGATCTTCGGTCTCTCGCTGGCACCGGCCGCCATCGTCGAGGGCTTCGCCGTCTTCGCCTTCGTTTTCGCCCTGGTCATGGCCGGCGGCATACCCGGCTGACCCCATCGCGGAGGAATAGCGACATGGCGGCAAGCACACAGAAGAGCACGCAGGATCTGGCCTCGTCCGGCGTCGAGGCCCTGATCGAACGGCTGCGCGACGAGGGTGTCGCGAGCGGACGCGCCGAGGCCGAGCAGATCGCTGCAGAGGCCAGGAAACAGGCCGACCACCTTATCCAGGAGGCGGAAGCACGCGCGCGCGCGATTCTTGAATCGGCCCGCCTGGAGGCCGAGTCGCTCAAAAAGGGCGGCGAGGAGGCCCTGCGCATCGCCATGCGCGACACCGTGCTGCGACTCAAGTCGGAGCTCTCCGACCGCTTCAGCGACGAGGTGAAACGGCTCATCGCGGCCGAGATGGAACAGGAGGCCTTCATCGAGCGGCTGATCCTGGAGGTCGCCGGCCGCGCCCGCGAGGAGGCGGGAGTCGATTCGGGCCAGGCGATCGAGATCCAGCTGCCCAAGGCGCTGATCGGTCCCGAGGAGTTGCGACGCAATCCATTGGAACTGCGCGAGGGATCGCTCTCGCACTTCGTGCTATCGCTGGCCGGAAACGTCCTCGCGGAGGGCGTCGACTTCTCGGTCGACAAAACGGACGCGCGCGGAATCCGGCTCTATCTCAGAGACAAGGACGTGCATATCGACCTGACCGACGACACGGTAGCGGCGATCCTGCTCGCGCATCTGCAGCCCAGATTCCGCGCCATCCTCGAAGGCACCGTCAAATAGGATCCAGACACCGTGCCGGACTCCCACCGCTATGCCATGCTGCTGAGCGCCCTGCCCTATCACGGGCCGCTGTTCGGCGCCAAGCAAACGCCCTTGTCGCGCTTTCGGCTGCACCAGCGGCTGGTCCAGCTCGACCCGACCGATGCCTCAGATATCACAATCCTCGGTCAGCTCCTCGACTGGACCCATCAGAATCCGAGCCGCTCCGACGAACAGGCCATGACCGAGGCGAAGCGGCAGGTCGCCGAGATCGCCAACCCCTTCGCCCGCGATCTGGCCGTCTGGCGGCTAGAGCTGCGGACCCTGATCGCCGCGCTGCGTCGGCGCCGGCGCGGCGACCTAGCACCCGAGGATAACCGTTGGGGCTACGGCCGCTGGACCGACACGATTCGACGCAACTGGACCGAGAGCGCCTTCGGACTGCAAGGCGTCTTCCCCTGGCTGCCCGAGGGCGCACGGATGATCGCACTCGGTGACGCGCTCGGTCTGGAGCGACTGCTGCTGCAAACCGTCTGGAATCACCTGGAAGGTATCAGCGGGGGGCATCATTTCGATTTCGAAGCGGTCGTCGTCTATGTGATGCGCTGGGATCTGATCGCGCGCTGGACCAGCTATCAAGACGAAGGCGGGCTGGACCGCTTCGATGCGCTGGTCGCGAACGCCATGGCCGATGTCAATCTGGAGCGCATGATCGAGACCCAAATCGCTTGATGACCCAGAGCCTCGATCGACACAGAACGCCAACCGAGCCGGGATCGATAGGATGACGCGGGATGAGCAGGATCCGAAGCCGCCTTTTGACATCCCGTGCAGGCAAGATCAACGACCAACGATTGCGGAAACACCATGAGCATCCAAGCCCCAGACAATCACCGACCCGACGGCCCTGCCCGGGTCATCTCCGTCCAGGAGAGCCTGGCGACCATCGAGGCCGGCTGGAAGGATGGAGCACGCCTGGCGCTAAAGAAGAACGAGGTGGTCTTCATCGAACCCGACCGCCCAAGCCCGGACGGACGTCAGGAGCAGCTCAAGTCGGAGGTACTGCGGATACGCGGCGATCTGGCCGACATCCAGGTCTTCGAGGACACCCGCGGCGTCTCCATCGGCGATCCGGTCATCCAGACTGGCGAGATGCTGTCGGTGGAGCTCGGCCCGGGCCTGCTCGGCGAGATCTACGACGGGCTACAGAACCCGCTCGAAACGATCGCCATCCAGCACGGTGTCTTTCTGCCGCGCGGGGTCGATCTGGAAGCGCTCGATCGCAACCGCAAATGGTCCTTCGTCCCCAGCGTCCAGCACGGTGCCAAGCTCCGGGCCGGCGGCGTGCTCGGCACCGTCCAAGAAGGCATCTACACCCACAAGATCATGGTGCCCTTCGACGAACCCGGCGAGGTCGAGGTCACCTGGATTCAGGAGGGCAGCGTCACCGTGGACACCCCGGTCGCGCGCATCCGCGACCATCAGGGCCATGAACGCTCGCTCGACCTCACGCGACGCTGGCCGGTGCGCCGCGCCCTGACGGAAACGATGTTGCGCGCACGCACCGTCGAGCGACTTTACCCCGACGCCCCCCTGACCACGACCATCCGGCTGGTCGACACCTTCTTCCCGATCGCGCGCGGCGGCACCGGCTGCATTCCGGGACCGTTCGGAGCGGGCAAGACGGTCCTCCAGCATCTGCTGGCGAAGCATTCCGGGGTCGACATCGTCATCGTCGTCGCCTGCGGCGAGCGGGCCGGCGAGGTCGTCGAAACCATCGCCGAATTTCCGCAGATTCGCGATCCCCGGACCGGCGGCTCGCTCATGGACCGCACCATCATCATTTGCAACACCTCATCCATGCCGGTCGCCTCGCGCGAGGCCTCCAT
The DNA here is from genome assembly GCF_042682685.1 of Thiorhodococcus fuscus. Lineage (NCBI taxonomy): Bacteria > Pseudomonadati > Pseudomonadota > Gammaproteobacteria > Chromatiales > Chromatiaceae > Thiorhodococcus > Thiorhodococcus fuscus. The sequence continues at coordinate 282,915 of NZ_JBHUHX010000007.1, read as the reverse complement.
CTACACCGGCCTGACGCTCGGCGAGTACTACCGCCAGATGGGCTATCAGGTGCTGCTGCTAGCCGATTCCACGTCGCGCTGGGCGCAGGCGATGCGCGAAACCTCGGGACGTCTGGAGGAGATCCCCGGCGAAGAGGCCTTCCCCGCCTATCTGGATTCGGCTATCCGTGGTCTCTACGAACGTGCCGGCGTCGTTCGAAGCACGGATGGCTCGACCGGCAGCCTGACCCTGATCGGCACCGTCTCACCGGCCGGGGGCAACTTCGAGGAACCGGTCACCCAATCGACGCTGGGGGCGGTCAAGTGCTTTCTGGGACTCTCCTACGACCGCGCCTACAAGCGCTTCTACCCGGCCATCGACCCGCTCATTTCCTGGTCGCGCTATCTGAACCAGCTCGCCCCCTGGTATGCCGACAACCTGGACCCGACCTGGAACGAGCGGGTCGAGTCCATGCAATCGCTGCTGGAACGGGGCGACGCGATCCAGCAGATGATGCAGGTCACCGGCGAGGAAGGCATCACCACCGAGGACTATGTCGAACTCCAAAAGGCCTTGCTGCTCGACATGGTCTATCTCCAGCAGGATGCCTTCGACGCAGTCGACGCCTCGGTGCCACTGGAGCGCCAGCGTCTGACCTTCGGCCTGCTTTGCGCCCTGATCGCGCGCGATGAGCGGTTCGCCGACAAGAACGCGGCACGCGAACACTTCACACGACTCACCAATCTGTTTAAGAATCTCAACTACGCAGCGACGGACACGCCCGATTTCGAGCGTCTGCTGCAAGAGATCCGCGCCATGGCGACCGGCAACGAACCGAGCGCAGACATCGACCGCTGAGGACGTCGCCCGGTCTGCGCGACAGCAATCAACTCGTGTAAGATTCATCGACTGTAGGGATATCCCGAATCGCCAGCCTCGCGCCTGTTTGCACGGCTGCTACAATCCGTTACCTGAACCGATTTCGAGGCACATCCGAAACAGATGGCACCTGCAACGTCCAATACCGAGCTATCGGCAAAGTCACGCATCGCCGCGATCGGCAAGCTCAACTATCTGGACTTCTTCGGACTCGCGGAACCCCCTTTCCGCAACTCCTCCGACATCGACGAACTCTTTCTGAACGGCCCTCTGACCGAAGCGCAGGCGCAATTCGACACCGCGCTGGACAGTCGAGAGGGCGGCATCCTGGTCGTGAATGGCGCACCGGGATCGGGTAAGACCACCCTGGCCAATCGGATCGCCGAGCGTCGCACCGAGACCAATCGGCTCGCCAAAATCAATCGCACCCAGCTGTCGGAAGACGAATTCCTGCAAACACTGCTGCAGACCTTCGGATTGCAGTCGGAAGGGCTCACGCCGGCCCAGTCCTTGAATCGGTTCAGCGATTTTCTGCATAAGCAGGAGAAGGCAGGCAAGGGCGCCATCCTGGTCATCGACGAGGCACAGAACCTCAAGCCCGGCGTGCTGGAACTGCTACCGAGTCTGCTGCGGCCTCACGATGAGATACGTCCGGGATTCTTCATCATCCTGATCGGCCAGGACGGCTTTGAGCAGTCGCTGGTGATGCACGGCAGCAGACAGCTGAAGGAGACGATCCTCTTTCAGATCTATCTGCCCAAATTGAACGCCACCGACACGGCCGCCTATATCCGATATCAACTGGCCGTAGCCGGCCTCAAACAGGTGACGCCGTTCTCCGATGGAGCCATGTTGCGCATCCATCAGCTCACCGGCGGCAGCATGCGGTTGATCAACACACTCTGTGATTTCGTGCTGTTCAACGCCAGCATGGGCCAGATACACCACATCACCCCGGATCTGGTACAGACCACCTTCAACGCCCTGCAATGGGAACCGTCTAGGGATACGGCCCCGGAGGCGACCGCAGCCAAATCGAGCGCCAATGGAGCCATACCGACGCTCATTCTCGAATTCCGCGAGAACAGCGCATTCCAGATCGACCAGGAAACCGTCACCATCGGGCGCGCCACCGACAACGACATCTGCATCCGCGATCTACGCATCAGCCGCTATCACGCAAGACTCACCACCAGCCGCAAGGGGATCTCGGTCGAGGACCTCGGCAGCACCAACGGGGTGTATGTCAACAAGGAGCGCGTCAAGATCCGCTTGCTCCAAGACGGCGATCTGATCGGTATCGACGAACACCGGATACGTTTCGAGAACCCGCCTGCGGCTTGAGCGGGCATCCCGGCAACGAAACCCGCATCGAAACGCCGAAAGATAGGGGCAGAGGCATCCTTTCGAGATGCACCAGGTCTCCCGCAATGGATCTTCCCTCAAGCATCAACGGACGAAAACGAGATCACGCGATGACAAACGACACCAACGTAACCTGGCACGAGCATCAGGTTGCACGCTCCGACCGCGAGGCAATGAAGGGCCACAAGGGCTGCGTCGTCTGGTTCACGGGGCTCAGCGGCTCGGGCAAGAGCACGCTGGCGAATACGCTCGACCATCGACTGCATGGCCATCGTATCCATAGCGCCGTGCTCGACGGCGACAATGTTCGCCATGCGCTCAACGCCAGCCCCGGCATGCTGCGCGGCGTTCATGGAGACGACTTCGCCGAACGCTTCGGATTGGGTTTCTCGGCCATCGATCGCGAGGAGAATATCCGCAGAATCGGAGCCGTTGCACAGCTCTTCTCGCAGGCAGGGATCATCGCGCTGACGGCCTTCATCAGTCCCTACCGCCAGGACCGCGACCGCGTTCGAGCCACGATGGCGCCGGACGAATTTATCGAGGTCTTCGTCGACACGCCGATCGAGATCTGCGAGCAACGCGATCCCAAGGGGCTTTACAAGAAGGCGCGCGCAGGAGAGATCAAGGGTTTCACCGGAATCGACGACCCTTACGAACAGCCGCTCTCACCGGAATTGACCCTCTACGCAGGCCAGAAATCGCCCGGCGAACTGGTCGATGACGTGATCCAGTATCTTCAGGAGCGAGAAATCGTCCGTCTATAGACTGGGTGAGGAGGCCAGCTACCGGCGCACGGTCCACCCCTGACCGGAATGGACCAGCACGCTGGTAGCTGGTAGCTGGTAGCTGGTAGCTGGAATTATCCTTGCTGCAACAGCTTACGCAGATCGATGACGGCGGCATTGGCCCGCGAGATGTAAGAGGCCATCACCAGCGAGTGGTTGGCCATGGGGCCGAAACCGGTACCGTTGAGAATCAGAGGACTCCAAATGGGGTTCTGAGTATCGTACAGCTTGCGGATGATCTGCTGCAGGGACACCATGGCGTTCTTGTCCTGCAAAACGCTCTTGAAGTCGATTTCCATGGCCTGGAGAGTGTGGATCAACGCCCAAGTGTAGCCACGCGCCTCGAAGAAGATGTCGTCGATTTCCGACCAAGGGGTTTTGTTGACGGACTCCTCGGGAACGGGCGTCGACTGACGCGCACTGGGATCGCCGGACAAACTGGTGTTCAGATCCGACTGACCGACCGCATAGGACAGCCGCAGGGCCAGATTCCCCAGACGCTTCTCGACCAATTGCAGATAGGCGGACAGATTGTCGGCCCGGGCGAAAAATTGGCCATCGGTCGCGCGATCGTCCGAGAGACGCACCAGGTAGCGCTCGAGCGCGGTCAGCCCCTTCTGGTACTCGGACTCGCTTGAGGGAAGGATCCATGAGTTCGAGTCGTAATTGAACTGAGGCTGTGCGATCTGCAGATCCTTGTCTTCGAGCGACTGAGACTGTGACCGACTGAAATCGTTGCGCAAGGCATCGGAAAGGTCACGCAGCTCGGTCAGAACGCCGAATTCCCAGTTCGGGATATTGTCCAGATAGACGCCCGGCGGTGTCATGTCGTTGGTCAGATAGCCGCCCGGCTTATGCAGCAGGGTGTTGCCGATCTCGATCGCCGTGGCGGTGGTATAGGTTCCGGTAACCAGCTTGCCTTGATCGCCACCGACCATTTCGAGCGCGTTCTCCTTGACGTCGAAGGTCGCCGGGGAACGCGACCAGACGATACCCAGGATGAGCACCACGACGACATAGGTGACGAGAAAGAGCCCGGCCGTCCACCAGATGCCTTTCTCCTTCCATATACGCGGATCGTAGAGCGCAATGAGGCGCTTGATCCGCGTCTTCATATTCGGTCTTTCCAGGGATAGGTTTGGACTCATAAAAACTCCTTCATGTTGTTCTTGGGTATCCGCAATCCAGGGAGGAGACTTCCAAGATCTCGCACCCCAATAACCACGATCTTGACTTGGTATATATGGGGCATTCGCCCGATTCAAAGCATCAGGCAAAGTCGTGGCGGACGATGTCCTCGACTCTGCGGCAGATTTCGCGCCCGTATTCGGTCCAGAGCCCCTGCCCCCAATAGCGGTAGCAACTGGTCTGAGAGGCCATCAGATGGAAGAGCGCGTTGCGATAGCGCGCGTCGCCGGTCTCCGTACCCGGCTGCAGAACCTTCTCGCTGAAGAGCGCGCTTGCCGCCTCCATCGGACCAAGGACGTTGTCGTACCCCTTGACCCAGGAGAGATCGCTGGTCCAGCTACCGCCCTCCATGTGGAATCGGCCGTCCTCCTGCTTGAGTTCCTCGATCGCCTTGGCCAGTTTCTCCGGCCCGTCGCCGGGCTGAATTCTCGACCAGATACGATCGTGGAACAGCGGCTGGACCTCGGGCAAATCCGCGACTTCGACACCCATCACGAACAGGTGTTCCAGATATTCGCTGACATTCATCAGGGGCGTCGCCGAGTGGCTGGAGGAAGCGACCACCTCCATGTACTTGCCCGGGAACTCGTTCATCATGACCCCACCGTTCTCGCCATCGGCGATCTGGGTCACCAGCGGCGGGACCGACTTGCCGCCGAGTTCGACCCGCTCAAGCCCTTGAGCCTCGTACCAAGGCTGCATCTGGGCCACAAGCTTGGTGTCCGACCCCTGGGTCTTGACGATGGCGATGATGCTGGTCGTCTCGCCGTGGGAGTTGCTGCAGACCAGCCGGTGCGGGATGTGCGGACGCTCCGGATGCCGGCCGCTGTCGATCTGCTGCACCGTGTGCTCCTGAACCAGGACCCACTGATAGCCGCAGTCGACCAGCGTCTTGACGAATTCGTAGGCCACGTCCGGATGGTTGGGCAGTGCCATCTCGGACGGCGAGAAGCCCCTGACCCGCTCCAACGCCTCCCAGCCGAAGATGGCGGCGAAATGCTGCTGGAAGGCGCGCACATGCAGCCGATAGTCCTGCACCGGTGTCGAGGGCGCCACCGCGTGCCCCCAGGGCATGCCGAGCCACTCGACCGCCCAATTGAAATCCGGGTTGCAGGTGATGGTCTTGAGGGCGTCGATGACGTGATCCTCGCCCATCTTGCGCAACCCGTGCAGTAGCGTGCCGGAATACTCCAGCATGCAGCGCGGCGACTTGCCCTCCCCGATCAACTGCGGGATGAACTCGCCCATGCGCTTGTAACACCAGACGAAGGCCGGGGCGTTGTAGTTATCCCCGATATGCTGGTTGTGCATCATGTACTGCAGATTGCTGATGAGCGCCGCAGTGCGCAGATCCTCGCCACCGGCTGGAATCAGCGGCTGATGCTGGTGCAGGGCGATCGCGCTCGCTGCCCGGATGGCGCCGAAGTCGATACCGCCGCGCTCGGTAAACAGCGTTCGGGAACGCCCCGCCGACAGGACCGCCTCCACCTCCGACTCCCGCCCTGAGACATTGGGGACATCGCCGATATACTCGGGTAGTTGGTTCACGCTCAGCTCCTATCGATTCGCTCGATCTGGTCGTTTGCTGGAAGTGGCAAGAGTGGAGCGGATTAGCGCCCCGTTGAATTCGAATCGTCCTCGATCACCTGGCCCGACACTGGAGCGGCAGATTCCTCCGCCTCCGAAGCCACCGCGTCCTCCACACCAGACTCCAAGATCGGCATTGGTTCCTCGGCGATCGGAACCTCGATTCCAATCTCGGACAGCGCCGCGCGACTGGCGTCGAGATCGGACTCGGCGCGCGGCACCCAATCCTCGCCCCAATAGAGATTGCAGCTGGTTTCGGCGCGCAACAGATGCCACAACGCCCGATCGATGGCCTCGACCTGAGTTCCCTCGTGGATCCCGCGCTCGCCCGCGAACCAACGCGCATCATGGATCGCGCGACTGACAGGCCCGAAATCGGCCGCCGCTCGACGCTGACGCTCCGACCCCATCCATTGAGTGAAATCCTTACCGCTGTGCCAGCCGGTATTCCAGGCCCCGGTGCGCACCCGCACCTCGCCATGAACGCCATGGGTGTCGAGATAGGTGCTGATGAAGGTTGGCGCCACGTTCGAGCCGCCCGCCGACAGACGCTCCAGGAGCGGCAGATAGAAGACGCTCCAGAAATTCGCCCCTTCGGTGACATTGCGGAACCAGCCGCCGTTTTCGCCGTCGGTGCAGGTCGTCACCAGGGGCTCGAAGTCGCACCACTTGGTCCGCTCGGCGACCTCGCCGAGGAACCAGTCCAAATCCATTCCGGACTCCTGTGCGTCCGAAAGCTCGCGATCACGCACCACGACGATGATCTCGTCATCCCCATGACGGGCGATGTGCGGGCGATAGCGCAGTTCCTGCCAACTCATCTCGGTCACCGGCTCGACATGCTCGCTGTCGACCATGACGTATCGGTAACCGAACGACCGCAGCAACGGAATCAGTTCCATCGAGAACCCCATCTCCGGCGGCCAGAACCCCTGAAACCGGGGGCGCCACAGGAGATGGTGGGCGATACCCAGCCAGCGGCGCAGATGCTCGCGCCGATCCGCCTCGGGGATCAGCGGCAACACCGGGTGGTAGTAGCCGGTCCCGACCACCTCGAACAACGACTGGTTCTGGAGGTGCCACAGCAGCGAACCGCAATCGACGATGCCGTAGACCTGCTGCTGAAAGGCCGGATCGGAGAGCGTTTCCAACAGGGTGCCGGAGAGGGACAGATGCACGCGGGCACGGTCCTCATGGCCCCATAGACTTCGAGGAATGCGGTCGAGCGCGAACAGGATCTCCTTGGCCTCCCAGGTCTGATGCTCAAGCAGATCCTGGAGATTGCCGGAAGGTTGGTGGAGATTGAGCACGAGCGCGTGGTGAATCATCATCGTCGTAAGATCCTGGCTGCAATGCTTATGGAGGAGCATATCAAAGGCCGCACGGGAGACCCACCACAACCGCATGAAATCGGCGCCTCGACCGGCGACCAATGGTGTCGGAACTTGGCGATGGAGCGCTTCGATGCTATACCCTCGAAGCAACGCCGAACGGAATGCACCCGATCGGCTCGCAAGACTGCGTCCGAAACGATTCGGCACTATCATTGCTCCAGACGACATCGATCGGAGCCTGATCGATCATCGCAGATGACCGCATGGAATCGCGTGTATTCCAGAACGCCCTGAGCGCACCGCAGACAGCATTTCGAGCGGTCGCTCACACCATTAGGGTACGAACGGCTGAGGCCGAGGGCGAAACCCAGAACTCAAGAGGCAAGCGAGTGACATGGCCGACGAGAAAATCGTAACCAAGAAGACGGCGGCGAAGAAGCCGGCTCCCAAAAAGACGACGACCAAAAAGGTGGCCGTCAGCCAACCCGGCACCGCCTCGACGGCGGCCAAAACAAAAGCCGTACCCAGCAAGCCAACCGCAACCAAGCCTGCAGAACCGAAAGCCAAGAAGGCTGCGGTCAGCGCCGCTCCGAAAAAGACGGCCGTCAAGAAGACCAGCGTCGCGGCCAAGACCAAGACCAAGAGCGCGAGCGTCGCGGATCACACTCAGGGGCATCTCAAGCTGCTGGCCAATCCCTCCGAGCAGCAGCGTACCGCCATGATTCAGGAGGCGGCCTACTACAAGGCAGAGAAACGCAATTTCGGGCCGGGTCACGAGGCAGAGGATTGGGCCGAAGCGGAACGGGAGATCGATGAGCTGATCAATCGCGCAAAGGCGATGACGGGATCCTGAAACCCCCTCTGTTACGCGGGATCGGGAAATGACCCTCTTGGCGAAGGCGCGGCTGCAACCCATGCAGCGCGCCTCGCTCGCACCCCCGCGAAGGCACGGGGGCAACTCTCGCTCATAAGCCCAATTCGTCCAGCAGGTCCTGATCGACCTGCGCTTGCACCTTGGCTGCGTCCGCAGCCGGCTTTTGAGGGGTACGCTGCTCCTCCATGATGCGGTCGGGATCCGACTCCATACTCTCGAAGTCGTGCAGCTTGATGAAGTCGGTCTTGTCCATCGCCAACTCCATGTAGAAGACGTTGCGCCGTTCGGTCGTGAACGCGACACGGCGGGCCTGGGCACGATCGAGATTGGTATCGATACTGACCATCACTTCCTTATTGATGGTGAGCATCTTCGGCTGATTCTGATTGATGGAAACCCGCAACTGATGCCCGACGTTGCCGGTGAAATCGCCCACGATCTGGTTCATCAGCTCGCCGAGCATATTCCCGACCTCGTCCGAGGTGTGCAAGGTCGCCAGCTCGGACTCGGGCATGCCCATGTTCATCATGTAGGCGCGATAGAGCTCCATGGCCGATTGGGAGGAGAAATTCATGATAACCAGGCCGGAAAAGCTGCCGTCGAAGAGCACGAAGCAACCGATATCTGGCCGCAGACAGGTGCGGGTAATCCGCTGCACCATCGGGGAGTAAACGATCTCGGTTCCCGTAGCGGTGGTCAGCACCTTTTTGACGGACCCGCACAACATCAACAGGACGTCATCCGTCGAGAGCGTATTTGTTTTTGCCACCTGTATCCTTCTCTTCTGCAGAATGAAATTCTAGATGGGCGCCCGGCCGTTCACATCCGCGAATGACGCAGGCGAAATCCCGGAGCAATCCAGCGCGGTCGATTCTAAACGCCGCCGGAATGCGCCAGCTCATAATAGATCCTTCTCCCGTTCGTCCTTGAACGTCGCTTCCTTGGCAAAAGACGAACAGTCCTCGGACCAGTTCCCGCGACCGGATGCACTCCTATCCGCCCCGAGCACCTCGATCATACCCGCTCTCGCCATAACGAACTCGCAACCCTTTCGCGCCATCCGATCATGGCCGCTCCGAGCCAATCGACACCAGCCGCGTGTCCGATGGACTGCTCTCGACAGAGCGCAAAACGATCCTGATCGTCGAAGATGGATACCACCTTTTCGCTTCTCAAGCCAGGTCCTGCTCCAGTATCGACCATCGTCACGTCCGCGCCGTCCCGATTGTTGTAACGGATTTCGACCCTGGACACCGTGATGGCGTCCACATCGCAACCCGGCATTAAGGTCTGCGTCGGAATGAACAGGAGCCCAATGAGAACAGGCATCGCAAAATGTTGTTTTAAATAAAATAAAAAGCATTTTTGCGCTTCAAGCTGCCGGATCCAGGTACAATCTCCGACCTTTCCGAGCACGGCGGCCCGACGTATCCGACGAGAGGCGCAACAGCGCGTCGAATCGCGGGCATCACGTCAGGATGGAGAGAGGAAGCACAGCGCCTCCTTGCTTGTGGCTACGGAGGCGTCAATCAGATCGTCGAAATGGAGACAGATGCTCATGTCAACACCTAATGTCGTCATCCTCAGCGCGGCGCGCTCGCCTATCGGCACCTTCGGCGGCTCGCTGAGCGGGATGGAACCCACCGAACTCGCCGGGATCGTCATGAAAGAGGCCGTCGCACGCTCGGGCGCCGACCCTCAGCAACTGCAATACGTCACGGTCGGAAACTGCATCCCCACCGAGGCGCGCTATCCCTACGTCGCCCGCGTCGCCTCGATCCAAGCCGGGCTACCGATGGAATCGGTGGCCATGGCGGTCAACCGGCTGTGCGGCTCGGGCATGCAGGCAATCCTCAGCACCGCGCAGGCGATCATGACGGGCGAGTGCGAATTCGGGCTCGGCGGCGGCGTCGAGGTGATGTCGCGCGGTGCCTATCTCTCGTCGTCGATGCGATCGGGCGCGCGCATGGGCGATACCCAGATGATCGACGCCATGGTTGCCACCCTGACCGATCCATTCGGCGTCGGCCACATGGGCGTCACGGCCGAAAACTTGGCCGAGAAATGGGGCATCGACCGCGAGGAGCAGGACCGATACGCGCTGGAGTCGCAGCGACGCGCCAGCGCGGCCATCGCCGAGGGACGCTTCGCCGCGCAGATCGTTCCCATCGAGTTGGAGTCGCGCAAGGGTGTCACGGTCTTCGACACCGACGAGCACCCTCGACCGAACGCCACCATCGAGGCGCTGGCCAAGATGCGCCCCGCCTTCAAGAAGGACGGCACCGTGACCGCCGGCAACGCCTCCGGCATCAACGACGGCGCTGCCTTCCTGGTGCTGGCCGAGGCCGAGGCGGCCGAACGCGCGGGCTACCGTCCGATCGCCCGCCTGGTGTCGAGCGCCGTGGCCGGCGTACCGAACCACATCATGGGCGAGGGGCCGATTCCGGCCAGCAAGAAGGCGCTGGAGCGCGCCGGGCTGTCGCTCGACCAAATGGACGTCGTGGAGTCGAACGAGGCGTTCGCGGCACAGGCGATCGCAGTCGCCCGAGGGCTCGGACTGGATCCTGCCAAGACCAACCCCAATGGCGGAGCCATCGCCCTAGGCCACCCGGTTGGCTGCACCGGGGCCTTCCTGGCGACCAAGGCGATCTATGAACTGGAGCGTATCGGCGGCCGCCATGCCCTGGTCACCATGTGCATCGGCGGCGGCCAGGGGATCGCCGCCATCTTCGAACGACCCTGACCCCATCGCCATCCAGAGGCCGTCAGACGCCCGCTCCATGCCTGAGGACGGGCGCCGGACGGCGCTACCGACAAACTAGCTTGTCAAACGCTAGAATAAGTAGTTTTATGCTCTAGGGTCGGTATTCGCCGCCACTCACCCGGAAAACGAGCAGACATGAAACAGGCACGCAGACGCCCCTGCGCATCGTCAGAGACCAGCGTCATCGAGACCGAGATCTTGCGCCTCGCACGCGAGCGGCCCGAACTCGGACAGGCCGGCATCGCCAAGACGCTGCGTGCCCGCAACCTTAAGATCTCGGCCTCCGGGGTACGCTATATCCTCCAGCGCCACGGACTGGAAACCACGTTCAAGCGGCTCCAGGCCCTCGCCGAACAGTCGAGCGACGGCATCGAAGCGCTGACCGAGCAGCAACGCCAATACCTCGCTCGCGGCACACTCACCCAAAGCTTGATCCGCCCGCCGCCCTCGCAACCCCAGGACGGCGAGAGCGATGATCCCATCGACCGCCGACAGATCGTCCTCAACGCCGCCGCCCAGCTCTTCTCGGAGAAGAGCTACGAAGGCACCTCGATTCGCGACATCGCCGCACGCGCCGGCCTGCTGCCCGGCTCGGTCTATCACTATTACGCCTCGAAGGAAGAACTCTTCATCGAGGTCCATCGTGAGGGGATCGCCCAGGTCAAGGCGCGCATCGAGAGCGCCATCGCCCAATCGACCGATCCCTGGGAACGACTGCGCATCGCCTGCGAGGTGCATTTCGCCGGCATCCTCGAAGGCGCCCCGATCGACCGCATCGCCGGACGCAACCTGGCCCTGACCGGCAAGGTCGATCTGCTCAAGCGCACCACGCCCTACCGCAACGACTACGAGAGCGTCTTCCGCGACCTCGTCGATGCACTGCCCGCCGCGCCCGGTACGGATCGCTCGCTGTTGCGCCTATTCCTGCTCGGAGGCATGAACTGGGGCTGTCTCTGGTACCGTCCAGGCGGCACGCGTAGCCCGGAGGAAATCGCCCGCGTCATGCTCGACATGGTTCGGCGCGGAGTGCAGGAATAGCGCCACGCTCCGACACACTGATCAGATCCCGGTTCTTTCATCCACCCGAGTTCCGCCAGCATCTAGGCGAGCGACTCGCCAACCAAGACATGCGCCTCATGAGCTTCAGAGTCACCAAAAACGTCCGCTTCTCACACTGCGATCCCGCCGGAATCGTCTTCTATCCGCGCTATGCCGAACTCTGCAACGAGGTCGTGGAGGACTGGTTCCGCGACGACCTCGGCATCAGCTTCCGCGCACTGCAGGAAGAACACCGACTCACCATCCCAGCGGTGAAGCTTGAGATCGAGTATCTGGTTCCGAGCGTCTATGGAGATATGCTGGAGTTCGCCCTGTCCGTCGAGGCCATCGGCAACAGCTCGGTTCAGCTCGCGGTGAGCGCCTGGAACGGCGAAGAGGAACGGGTGCGGATCCGACTCAAGATCGTCATGGTGTCGCTGGAAGACCTGCGACCGATCCGGGTCGACGAGGAATGGCGGGAGCGTTTCTCCCGATTCATGCGTTAGAACCCCATCGATCGGGATCGCTTCCCGATCGATGGCGACAGAGACAACCCGACTCAGGTGCTCGCGGTATCCTTCAGCCAAGGCACATACATCACCGCCTCGCCCGTGATCAGGGTCTTGCCCTCGGCGTCGACGCATTGGGTGCTGAGGGTGACGATGGGCTTGCGCTCGTGGATGGCGGTGATCTCGACGCTCGCGATCACCTCCATGTCCAGAAAGACGGGCGCCTTGAACTGCAAGGTCTGCCCCATGTAGATGCCGCCGTGACCCGGCAGATGCTCGCCGAGCAGGGCCGAGAAAAGGCTGCCGACCAGCGCGCCATGGACGATCCGCTGCTTGAACTGGGTCCCGGCGGCATAGTCGGGGTCCAGATGAATCGGATTGTGGTCGGTCGACAGTTCGGCGAACTGACGCACGTCGGCATCGGTGAAGCGCCGCGTGATGGTCGCCTTGTCGCCGATCTTGAGCTCACGAGCCATGTTCGTTCCTCACATGTTGGGATAGTTGGGACCGCCGCCGCCTTCGGGCGCGACCCAGGTGATGTTCTGTGCCGGATCCTTGATGTCGCAGGTCTTGCAGTGGACGCAGTTCTGGGCGTTGATCTGCAAACGCGGCCCTGCCCCATCGTCGACGATCTCATAGACCCCAGCCGGACAATAACGCTGCGCCGGTTCGTCGAACTCCGGCAGATTGCGCGTGATCGGGATACCCGGATCGGCCAGATGCAGATGACAGGGCTGATCCTCTTCGTGGTTGGTGTTCGACAGGAACACCGAACTCAGTTTATCGAAACTCAGCACGCCGTCCGGCTTGGGATAGTCGATCGACGGACAGTCACTGGCCGGGCGCAGCCGCGCATAGTCCGGCGTGCGGTCGTGCAGCGTAAAGGGCAGCTTGCCGCCCAGCAGGTTCTGATCCAGATAGTTGAGCGCGCCGCCGCTCAGGAGCCCCAGGCGATGCAACGCCGGAGCGAAGTTGCGGGTGGCGTACAGTTCCTCATGAACCCAGGAGCCGCGCAGACGTGCGTCGAACCCGGCCAGATCCGAACCGCCCTGATCCCCGGCGCCGATCGCCTCAACGATCTCTTCCGCCGCCAGCATGCCGGTCTTGAGCCCCGTATGCGTGCCCTTGAGCTTGGCGACGTTGAGCGTACCGGCATCGCAGCCGACCAGCAGACCGCCGGGGAAATGCAAGCGCGGCAGCGCATTGAAGCCGCCCTTGGCGAGCGCGCGCGCACCGTAGGCGACACGCTTGCCGCCCTTGAGATAGCGCGCGATCACCGGATGCTGCTTCACACGCTGGAATTCGTCGTAGGGGCTGAGCCGGGGATTGTCGTAGTCGAGGTCGACGATCAGACCCACGGCGATCTGGTTGTTCTCCTGGTGATAGAGGAAGAACCCGCCGCTGGTGCCGTTCTGTAGCGGCCAGCCCGCGCCATGGACCACCAGCCCCGGCTCGTGCAGGGCCGGATCCGCATCCCACAGCTCCTTGAAACCGATCCCGTAATGCTGCGGGTCCGCCCCGGCCGCCAGGTCGTAGCGCTGTTGCAGCACCTTGCCGAGCTGACCGCGGCAGCCCTCGGCGAACACCGTGTAGCGCGCCAGCAGATCCATGCCGGGGGTATAGCTGTCCTTGGGCTCGCCGTCGGCACCGACGCCCATATCGCCGGTGGCGATGCCGATCACCTGCCCCTGGTCGCCGAACAGCACCTCGCTCGCCGCGAATCCGGGGAAGATCTCGACGCCCAGCTCCTCGGCCTGGGCCGCCAGCCAGCGACAGAGATTGCCGACGCTGGCGATGTAGTTGCCCTCATTGTGCAGGGTGCGCGGAACCAGTGCCGACGGAAGGCTCCAGGCATTCTGGTCGTCGCGCAGCAGATAGACCTGATCGCGCGTGACCGGCGTGACCAGCGGCGCCTCCCGCTCCTTCCAGTCGGGGAAGAGTTCGTCGAGCGCCCGCGTCTCGATCACGGCGCCGGAGAGGATGTGCGCCCCGACCTCGGAGCCCTTCTCCACCACGCAGATGCTGAGGTCGAGCTGCCGATCGCTGGAGAGTTGCGCCAACCGGCACGCCGTCGCCAGACCGGCCGGACCGGCACCGACGATGACGACATCGAACTCCATGGATTCGCGTTCGCTCATGATGAACTCCTAGAACTGGTCGACCGTCAGGGCCATGATGCTCTCGCTGCCAGCCAGCACGGCCGCCAGGCAGGACTGGGTGCGCGGCAGCAGATGCTCGCAGTAGAAGCGCGCGGTAGTCATCTTGGCCCCAAGGAAAGAGGGATCGCCCTCGCCCGCCTCGCTCAGGGCGCGCGCCTGCAGCGCCTCGCGCGCCATCAGCCAGCCGCCGCACAGATAGCCGAACAGCATCAGGAAATTGAAGCTCGCGCTGCCCGCCAGATCGCGGTTGGCGCCGGCCTGCTCCAGAATCCAGGCACGCGCCTTCACGCCATGCGCCAGGGACTGGTCGAAGGCCGCGACCAGGCTCGCGTCCGGATAGCCGCTGGAGCGCAGCGCCTCGGCGGTCGACTGCATCTCGTCGAGCAGCAGCTGCAGCGCCTCGCCATTGTTGGACAGCGTCTTGCGGCCGATGAAATCCTGCGCCTGGATGCCGGTCGTGCCCTCGTAGATGGTCAGGATGCGCGCGTCCCGATAATGCTGAGCCGCGCCGGTCTCCTCCACGTAACCCATGCCGCCGTAGACCTGGATGCCCAGCGAGGTCAACTCCTGAGACATCTCGGTCAGCCAGCCCTTGACGATGGGCGTGAAGAGCTCCAGACGCGCGAAGTGGCGCGCCTTCTCGGCCGTGTCGCTCGCATAGCGGAAACGGTCGACCTCGGCGCTGGCCACCATCGCCAGGGCACGCATGGCCTCGGTCGCGCTCTTCATCGTCATCAGCATGCGGCGCACGTCCGGATACTCGATGATGGCGATGCGCGAACCGTCGCGCCGGGTGCCCTGCAAACGCTCCTGGGCGTACTGGAGGGCGCCCTGATAGGCGCGCTCGGAGATGGAGAGCCCCTGCAGACCCACCGCCTGGCGGGCATGGTTCATCATGGTGAACATGTAGGCCAGGCCCTTGTTGGGCTCGCCGACCAGATAACCGATGGCCGCGTCGAACTCCATGACGCAGGTCGGGCTGCCGTGGATGCCGAGCTTGTGCTCCAACGACAGACAGCGCACCTGGTTGGGCGCGCCGAGGTCGCCGTTCTCCTCGACCAGCACCTTGGGCACGATGAAGAGCGAGATGCCCTTCACGCCGGGAGGCGCATCGGGCAGGCGCGCCAGCACCAGATGCACGATGTTCTCGGTCATCCGGTGATCGCCCCAGGTGATGAAGATCTTCTGACCGCTAATGCGGTAGTGATCGCCGTCCGGAATCGCCTTGCACTTGATGGCCGCGAGATCCGAACCGGCATCCGGCTCGGTCAGGTTCATGGTACCGGTCCATTCGCCGGTCGCCAGGCGGGGCAGATAGAGCGCCTGGAGCGTCTCGTCCGCATGGTGGGCGATCGACTCCATCGCCCCCTGACTCAGCATGGGACAGAGCGCGAAGGCCATGTTGGCCGAATGCCAGATCTCGTTGACAGCGGTATTGAGGGCGTTGGGCAGATTCTGTCCGCCGAACTCCTCGGCCACCGAGAGCGAAAGCCAGCCGCTTTCGGCGAACTGACCGTAGGCCTCCTTGAACCCTGGCGTCTCCTCGACGCCCTGCGCGTCCATCCGGGCGCCCTGCTGGTCCCCTACCCGATTCAGCGGCGCCAGCACCTCCGAGCCAAGCTTGGCGGCTTCCTCAAGGATGGCGACGGCCAGATCGGCATTGACCTCTTCGAGTCCGGCAGCGGCACAGAGCGCATCGAAATCGACCAGATGACGCAGGACGAACTCCGCGTCCCGGTAGGGGTGGACATAACTCATGGTGAATTACCTGCTAGAGACTTTCGATCAGTTCGGGCAACGCGGTGAAGAGGTCCGCGACCAACCCGTAATCCGCGACCTGGAAGATGGGTGCATCGGGATCGTTGTTGATGGCGACGATCACCTTGGACTCCTTCATGCCGGCCAGATGCTGGATGGCCCCCGAGATGCCCACGGCGATATAGAGCTCCGGCGCGACCACCTTGCCGGTCTGTCCCACCTGCATGTCGTTGGGGACATAGCCCGCATCGACCGCCGCACGCGAAGCGCCAACCGCCGCGCCAAGCTTGTCGGCGAGCTGGTACAGGTGCGCGAAGTTGTCCGCCGAGCCCAGACCGCGACCGCCGGAGACCACGACGCGGGCCGAGGTCAGCTCGGGGCGATCGGACTGCACCAACGCCTCGGAGACGAAGCGGGTTCCGCTCGCCTCGAAGACCTGCGACAGCGACTCGATGGCGGCACTGCCGCCCGAGGTCTCGACCGCCTCGAAGGAGGTCGTGCGCACCGTCATCACCTTGATCGGATCCGAGGACTGGACGGTGGCGATGGCGTTGCCGGCGTAGATGGGACGGCGGAAGGTGTCGGGGCCGACCACGGCCATGACATCCGAGATCTGCTCGACCCCCAACAGCGCGGCGACGCGCGGCATGAAATCCTTGCCGGTGGTGGTGGACGGGGTCAGCAGGTAGCCGTAGCCCTCGGCCAGATCCACGACCAGCCGGGAGAGGTTCTCGGCCAGATGATGACCGTAGGCCGGCGCGTCCGAGACCAGAACCTTGCGCACGCCGGGAATGGCCGCCGCTGCGGTGGCGACGGCCTGACAGTCGCTGCCGGCGACCAGCAGGTCGACGTCCCCGCCGATCTGAGCGGCTGCCGCGAGGGCGTGCAGAGTGGCGGATTTGAGCGTTTGGTTGTCGTGCTCAGCGATGACGAGAATGCTCATGTTCGATCCCCTCACAGCACTCGGGCTTGGTTCTTCAAGGCGTCGACCAGCGCAGCCACCGACTCGACCATGACGCCGCCATGGCGCTCGGCCGGCGGCTCGACCGACAGCAGTTTCAGACCGGCCGACGGCGTGACGCCCAGCGTCTCGGGACTGGTCTGGGCCAGCGGCTTGCGCTTGGCCTTCATGATGTCGGGCAGCTTGACGTAGCGCGGCTCGTTGAGCCGCAGGTCGGTGGTGACCACCGCCGGCAGCCTGAGCGCGAGGGTCTGCAGACCGCCGTCGATCTCGCGCGTCACCTCGGCCTCGTCGCCCTCGACCGTCAGCTTGGAGGCGAAGGTCGCCTGGGGATAGTCCAGCAGGGCCGCCAGCATCTGACCGGTCTGGTTGTTGTCGGAGTCGATCGACTGCTTGCCGAGCAGGACCAGACCGGGCTGCTCATCGCGCACCACCTGGGCCAGCAGACGGGCGATGCTGAGCGCGCCGAGATCGGTCTCGGCCGTCTCGACCCAGATGCCGCGATCGGCACCCATGGCCATGGCCGCGCGCAGTTGGTCCTGGACCGCCTTGGGACCGATCGAGACCACCACGACCTCGCTCGCCGCACCGGATTCCTTCAGCCGGACGGCCTCTTCGACCGCGATCTCGCAGAAGGGATTGATGGACATCTTGACGTTGGCCAGATCCACATTGCTGTGATCCGGCTTGACGCGCACCTTGACGTTGTAGTCGATGACGCGCTTGACCGCGACCAGTACCTTCATTGTCATGATTCCTCTTTCGCCCACTGGCGCAGGATGAATTTCTGAACCTTACCCGTCGAGGTTCGCGGCAGATCCTTGAAGACGATCTTCTTCGGCACCTTGAAATGGGCCATGTTCTCGCGGCAATACCGGATGACCTCTTCCTCGGTCATCTGCGCATCCGGGATCAGGGAGATGAAGGCGCAGGGCACCTCGCCCCACTTCTCGTCGCTCATGGCGACGACCGCCACGTCCTGAATCGATGGGTGCCGGAACAGGATCTCCTCGACCTCGATGCTGGAGATGTTCTCGCCGCCGGAGATGATGATGTCCTTGGAACGGTCCTTGATCTCGATATAGCCGTCCGGATGACACACCGCCAGGTCGCCCGAATGGAACCAGCCGCCCTGGAAGGATGCGCGGGTGGTCTTGGGATTCTTCAGATAGCCCTTCATGACCACGTTGCCGCGCATGAAGATCTCACCGATCGTCTCGCCATCGCGCGGGACCGGCTTGAGGGTCACCGGATCGCCCACCATGAGCCCCTCCTGCATCGGCACCCTCACGCCCTGGCGCGCCTTGAGCCGAGAGCGTTCCTGCATCGACCTGTCGTCCCAGTCGTCGTTCCAGGCACAGACCACGCAGGGACCGTAGGTCTCGGTGAGTCCGTAGACATGGGTCACATCGAAGCCCATCTCCTCCATGCCCTGGATCACGGACGCCGGCGGCGGCGCCCCGGCGGTCATGACCTTGACGGTGTGATTCAGCCCTTCCTTCAGCTCGGCCGGCACGCCGATCAGCATGCTGAGCACAATGGGCGCGCCGCAGAGATGATCGACCTTTTCCTGCTTGATCAATTCCATCAGATGCGCCGCGCGCACGTGACGCACGCAGACGCTGACGCCCGAGACCGCCGCGACCGTCCAGGGGAAACACCAGCCGTTGCAGTGGAACATCGGCAGCGTCCAGAGATAGACGGCCCGGTTGGGCATCCCCCAGGACAGCGCATTGCTGACCGCGTTGAGATAGGCGCCGCGATGGTGATAGACCACGCCCTTGGGATCACCGGTGGTTCCGGAGGTGTAGTTGAGACTGATGGCGTTCCATTCGTCTTCCGGCCCCTTCCAGGCGAATTCCGAGTCGCCTTCGGCGAGGAACTGCTCGTAGGTCATCTCGCCCAGGAGTTCGCCGCCCTCGAAGGTCGGATCGTCGATGTCGATGACGATCGGCCGGCTCTTCATCTGCGCCAGCGCCTTGCCCACCACCGGCGACATCTCGCGGTCGGTGATCAGCACTTTGGATTCGGCATGCTCGAGAATGAAGGCGACGGTGGAGGCGTCGAGACGGGTGTTGATGGAGTTGAGCACCGCGCCCAGCATGGGAATGCCGAAATGGGCCTCGAAATGCTCCGGCAGATTCGGGCACATGATGGAGACGGTATCGCCGGCCCCGACCCCGCGCCGCGCCAGCGCGCTGGCGAGCAGGCGACAGCGCCGATAGGTCTCGCCCCAGGAACGACGCACCTCGCCGTAGACGACGGCGGCCTTGTTCGGATAGATGGATGCCGCCCGCTCGATGAATGTCAGAGGGCTTAAGGGTTCGTAGTTGGCGGCGACCTGATTCAGGTCCTGCCCGTAAATATTGCCTGACGCAGACATTTTTAATTGAGCTCCAAATGACATGAGGGGATTGCCGTCCCTGCGGTACATCGAGACGGTTCCGGTTCTTCTTTGCATTCGAACAGCAACCTGATCGCGATCCCGCCGGTGACGGATCGCGAGCCGCTTGCGTTAGGCCAGCATCCTCATGGCCTAGAGTCGCCTCCGCAGAGGCCGCGCCACCCAAGAGACCGCATGAACCGGCCTCTCCTCCTGCTCGCTTCGTCACCTGAGAAAACCACGAGAATCCTCGTCGATCGGTACCTGCACGCGCCGACGCAAGCCCTCATCGCTCGCATGGATCTGCTTGGAGACCCGACCCGGGACCTAACCTCGCAAGCTATCACCGGATAACTATCTTGTCAAACGCTTGACCAACTAGTTTAAAAGCCCCGAATCATGGCCTGCTGCCGCCACCTCAGACAGCGACTCGACCGCAAGGTCGCACCCAGTGTCGAGACACCAAATATTCGGTTGTCGATATATATCGATTCCGATATATTTTCAGGCATGGACACCAAACCACATCAGCTTTTCACCGCCCTCGGCAACGAAACCCGGCTACGCTGCCTGATGCTGCTCGCGGCCCAGGGCGAACTCTGCGTCTGCGAACTGACCCACGCCATCGGCACCGCCCAGCCGCACATATCCCGCCATCTGGCGCAACTGCGCGAGCTCGGGCTGGTGCTGGACCGCCGCGAGGGACTCTGGATCTATTACCGGATCCGCCCGGATCTGCCGAGCTGGGTGTCGAGCATCCTGCTGGAGACCCAGAAGGGGATTGGCGACGCCCTACCCTACGCCGAAGACGTGCACCGGCTCGCCATGATGCCGAACCGACCATCCGCACCACGTTGCGCCTGAAACGTCACCAATACACCAACAAGCGCAGGGGAAATACGCATGCCCACAGCACCCAAGACCGTCCTGGTCCTCTGCACCGGCAACGCCTGCCGCTCGCAGATGGCCGAGGTCATTCTCAATCGGGACCTGGCCGGCCAGGTCCGCGCCCTGTCGGCGGGCACCCGCCCCCAGCCCAAGGTCGCGGACGGTGCCATCGCGGCGCTGGCGGACGCGGGACTGCCGACCGAAGGGCTCTATCCAAAGGATATCGATGCCGTCATCGACACGCCGATCGATCTGGTCGTCACCGTCTGCGACAAGGCCAACGAGAGCTGCCCTCTCTTTCCGCGTCCGGCTCCACGCATCCACCTGCCCTTCCACGATCCGCACGGAGAGCCGCTGGAGTCCTTCATCCAGGTGCGCGACGCCATCCGCGCTCGACTGGTCCCGGCCGTGATCGAGGCGCTGGATCTCAACGCGACCGAGTCGGAGTAGCGCATGTCCGTTCAGTGCGACATCTCTACCAAACGCGCATCCGGTGCGCCCATGAGCGTCTTCGAGCGCTGGCTGACCCTCTGGGTCGGACTCTGCATCCTGGTCGGCATCGGATTGGGTCAATGGATACCGACCCCGTTCCAGTTTCTCGGACGGCTGGAGATCGCCCAGGTCAACCTCCCCGTGGGCCTGCTCATCTGGGTGATGATCATCCCCATGCTGATGAAGGTCGACTTCGGCGCACTGCATCAGGTCCGCTCGCACTGGAAGGGCATCGGCGTCACCCTGTTGGTCAACTGGGCGGTCAAGCCCTTCTCGATGGCGCTGCTGGCCTGGATCTTCATCCGAGGACTCTTCGCGCCCTGGCTGCCGGCCGAACAGCTCGATTCCTACGTCGCCGGTCTCATCCTGCTCGCCGCCGCGCCCTGCACGGCGATGGTCTTCGTCTGGAGCCGGCTCACCGGCGGTGATCCCTACTTCACCCTGTCGCAGGTCGCGCTCAACGACGCCATCATGGTGTTCGCCTTCGCGCCCATCGTCGGGCTGCTGCTCGGACTGTCCTCGATCGTCGTGCCCTGGAACACCCTGCTGACCTCGGTCGTGCTCTATATCCTCATCCCGGTGATCCTGGCCCAGATCTGGCGCCATCGGCTGCTCGCCCAGGGCCAGGCGCGTTTCGACGCCACCCTCGATCGCCTCGGCCATGCCTCGATCCTCGCCTTGCTCGCGACCCTGGTGCTGCTGTTCGCCTTCCAGGGCGAGGCCATCATCGAGCAACCCCTGATCATCCTGCTGCTGGCCGTGCCCATCCTGATCCAGGTCTTCTTCAATTCGGCCCTGGCCTACTGGCTCAACCGCACCGTCGGCGAGCAGCACAGCGTCGCCTGTCCCTCGGCGCTGATCGGTGCCTCCAACTTCTTCGAGCTGGCGGTCGCGGCGGCCATCTCGCTGTTCGGCTTCGAGTCCGGCGCGGCGCTCGCGACCGTGGTCGGCGTCCTGATCGAGGTGCCGGTGATGCTGCTGGTGGTGCGGCTGGTCAACCGGACCCAGGGCTGGTACGAGCAGGGTCGCGCGGTGTCCGGCCATGTTTGAGTCCTTCGGAAATCTGATCGCCTTCCAGATCCTGCGACTCGGCCCCGAATCGCATCTCGGTGCGGCCGTCCAGTTCTTCGTCATGGACCTGACCAAGATCTTCGCCCTGCTGGTCATCGTCATCTATGTCATGGGACTGCTGCGCGCCATGCTCTCGCCCGAACGGGTCCGCGCCTTCGTGCGTGGCCGACCCGACTGGCAGGCGCGCGGGATGGCGGTCACGCTCGGCGCAGTCACACCCTTTTGCTCCTGCTCCTCGGTGCCGCTCTTCATCGGCTTCGTCGAGGCTGGCATCCCGCTCGGCGTGACCTTCTCCTTCCTGATCGCCAGCCCGATGATCAACGAAGTCGCAGCGGTAATTCTGGTCGGCGTGCTCGGCTGGAAGCTGGCGGCGCTCTACGTCCTGGCCGGACTGCTGGTCGCCTGGTTCGGCGGCATCGCCATGCAGGCGTTCCACCCCGAACGCTGGGTCGAGGACTATGTCTGGAAGATCCGCATGGGTGAAACTGGCACGATCGAAACCGACCGCAGCCTGCTCGGGCGGCATCGCTATGCGCTCGGCGAGGTCCGGGAGATCGTCGGACGCATCTGGATCTGGGTGCTGATCGGTATCGCGGTCGGCGCGCTCTTCCACGGATTCGTCCCCGCCGCTTGGGTGACGGCCCATTTGGGCGGTGACGATTGGTACAGCGTTCCGCTGGCCGTGCTACTGGGCATCCCGCTCTATTCCAACGCCACCGGCATCATCCCGGTGGCCGAGGCGATGCTGACCAAAGGGGTCGCGATCGGCACGACCCTGGCCCTGATGATGAGCGTCGCCGCGCTCTCGCTCCCCGAGATGCTGATCCTGCGCAAGGTCATCCGCTGGCCGGCACTCGCCCTGTTCGCCGGCGTGCTGGCCGTCGCCTTCACGGTCGTCGGCTGGACATTCAATCTGATCGCTTGAGGTATCGAACATGAAGACATTCAAGGTATTGGGCGGCGGCTGCCGCAACTGCGAGGTCACCGCCAACCTCATCACCCAGGCCGCCAAGGAGGCCGGCGTCGAGATCCAGCTCGACAAGGTCACGGATATGGCCGAGATCCTCGGCCATGGGGTCATGTCCACGCCCGGCGTCGTACTGGACGGCAAGGTCGTGCACGCCGGCGGCATCCCTGGGCCGGATCAGGTGCGGGACTGGGTCAAGGGCTGAGCATCCCCATCGAGCCCGTCGCGCACGGGCTCGATAGCGCGACGACGACTCCCTCCATCCAATCGTCCCAACCGGTGACAAGCGTCGGCGCTCGCGATAGGCAAGCAGGCGCACCGCCAGCTCGGCGCCGATTTCGAGACTCAGGCGCTGCTCGACCTGGGACTCGCCGCCCGCATGCTGCCCAGTCTCTGGGCGGGGCTCGACACCGCGACGCCCGAATCGGTGACACTCGACCTGGACGCCGCCTTCCGCTTCCTCAAGGAGGACGCCTGGATCCTGGAAGATGCCGGCTTCAAGGTCATCGTCCCCGCCTGGTGGACCCCCAAGGGACGACGGCGGGTGCGCATCCGGCTGCGTTCCAACCCACAGAGGGAGAAGGCCTCGGGCAGCGCAGCCGGGGCCGACATCCTCAGCCTCGACAACCTGATCCAATACCGCTACCAGCTCGCCATCGGCGACGAGACGGTGAGTGAGGACGAGTGGCAACGCCTGGTCGACGCCAAAACCCCATTGGTGCGCTTTCGTGGCCAATGGGTCGAGCTGGATCGCGACCAGATGCAGGAGATGCTCGCCTTCTGGCGCGCGCACGGCCAGGAGACTGCCGAGATGGATCTCCAGTCACTGCTCCAGCGCACCGCCACCGATGATCTCTTCGAGGTCGACCGCGACGATGCCCTGGCCGACATGCTCGAAGGACTGCGCAACCGCAGCCGTCTGGAGCCGATCGCCGACCTCCCCGACCTCAACGCCGAGCTGCGCGATTACCAGAAACGCGGCGTCGGCTGGATCGGCCTCCTGGAGCGCTTGGGGCTCAACGGCTGTCTGGCCGACGACATGGGTCTCGGCAAGACGATCCAGGTCATCGCCCGGCTGGTCCAGGAGCGCGGGGACGGCGCAGCGCCCGCCCCGACCCTGCTGATCGCCCCGACCTCGGTCATCGGCAACTGGCAAAAGGAGGTCGAGCGCTTCGCCCCGCAACTGCCGGTGCTCATCCATCACGGCAGCGGACGCGCCGCTGACACCAAGACCTTCAAGCAGGCGGTGGCGGGCAAGGCGCTGGTCGTCACCTCCTACGCACTGGCGCGTCGCGATCAACCGATGCTCACCGCGATCGACTGGCACCGGGTGGTGCTCGACGAGGCCCAGAACATCAAAAACCCCAAGGCGGCCCAGACCAAGGCCATCGGCAAGCTGCGCGCCACCCACCGGCTCGCCCTCACCGGCACCCCGGTCGAGAACCGGCTGATGGATCTCTGGTCCATCCTCCACTTCCTCAATCCCGGCTATCTCGACACCCAGGCACGCTTTCGCAAACGCTTCGAGCTGCCGGTGCAGCGCGACCAGGATCCGGTCCAGACCGCGACCCTCAAACGTCTGGTCGAGCCCTTCATCCTGCGTCGGGTCAAGACCGACAAGGCGATCATCCGCGACCTGCCGGACAAGATCGAGGCGATCCAATACTGTAACCTCGGCAAGGAACAGGCGGCACTCTACGAGGGCGTGGTGCGCCAGGTCGAGCGCGACCTGGAGGAAAAGGAGGGTATCGAGCGCCAGGGACTCATGCTCTCCACGCTGATGCGGCTCAAGCAGATCTGCAACCACCCGGCCCAGTTCCTCCAGGACGGCAGCCCCTTCAGCCCCGAGCGCTCGCACAAGCTGCAACGGCTCCAGGAGATGCTGGAGGAGGTCATGGCCGAGGGCGACAGCGTGCTCATCTTCAGCCAGTTCACCGAGGTCGGTGCCGCGCTCGAACGGCTGCTGCGCCAGGAATGGCGCTTCAACAGCTTCTATCTGCACGGCGGCACCTCACGCAAGCGCCGCGAGGAGATGATCGCCAACTTCCAGGATCCAGCGACCGAGCCCTCCGTCTTCGTGCTCTCGCTCAAGGCCGGCGGCGTCGGCATCACCCTGACCAAGGCCAACCACGTCTTCCACTTCGACCGTTGGTGGAACCCGGCGGTGGAGGACCAGGCCAGCGACCGCGCCTTCCGTATCGGCCAGGAAAAGACCGTCTTCGTGCACAAGATGGTCACCCTGGGCACGCTCGAAGAGCGCATCGACGAGATGATCCGCAGCAAACAGGCGCTCGCCGGCGCCATCGTCGGCAACGACGAATCCTGGCTCGCCCAGCTCGACAACGAACGCTTCAAGGCGCTCATCCGGCTCAATCGCGACGCAGTGGTGGACTGACAGATGGCACAACAGGGCAAGACTTGGTGGGGACAACGCTTCATCGCCGCGCTCGAAGGCTGCATGGACCGCGGGCGTCTACAGCGCGGACGCAGCTACAGCGGCGACAACCGCATCCTGAGCTTCGGCATCGAGAAGGCGCTGGTGAGCGCCACGGTGCGGGGCAACGTCAACGCCTATTTCGGCGTCTACAAGGAGCCGCAATACAAGACCCAGATCCGCCTGTCCCCCATCCCGGACAAGGACTGGGACACGGCCATCGCCACGCTCGGCAGCAACGCCGCGCTGGTCTCGCAACTGCTCTTGGGCGAGATGCCCGAGCGCATCGATCAGGTCTTCGCTGGCATGCGCCTGAACCTGCTGCCGCAGAGCCGCAAGGACTTCGCCCTCACCGACTGCTCCTGCCCCGACTATGCCAATCCCTGCAAGCACATCGCCGGGGTCTATTACCGATTGGCGGGACAGCTCGATAGCGATCCCTTCCTGCTGTTCGAGCTGAGAGGGCTGTCACGGGAGCGACTGCACAAGGCGCTGAGCAAGACCCCGCTGGGACAGGCACTGGTGTCGATGATGGACGAGCGGGTGGAGGCAGCGGAGCCGGCAGAGTCCTTCTTCACCCGACCAAAGGGTGCCGAGTCGGCACCGAACTATCGGGATT
Source organism: Thiorhodococcus fuscus (assembly GCF_042682685.1). Taxonomy (NCBI): domain Bacteria; kingdom Pseudomonadati; phylum Pseudomonadota; class Gammaproteobacteria; order Chromatiales; family Chromatiaceae; genus Thiorhodococcus; species Thiorhodococcus fuscus. The sequence continues at coordinate 256,877 of NZ_JBHUHX010000007.1, read as the reverse complement.
TCTGGACTGGCGGAAAGCGACTGCCGACCGAGATCGAGCCGGCCACCCCGCCGGTCGTGTCGGGGATTCTGGTGCGAAAGGCAGGGGATTTTCCGGGGTTTTGGGAGAGGGATAATTCGTTTGTGGAGGTGATGGAGGAGTTTTACGAACGTGTTCGAGGGAAGAGCAAAGGGGTTTTGTAGAGATACCACACATGGGTCGAATCGGATCCCTCGCCCGATTCTGGCCCGAAAATCCCCTTCAATATCAACTTATCCTGTCACGCACGCCCTGAGATGTGCTTTTCGGCCCAGTTATCAAGCGCATTCGCCCGGATTAGTCGGAGATATCCGGTTATCAGAGCGTGGACGCCTTGATAAGCGATTGAGGCGCGAAAATCCGGGCGGAAACGCCCGAAAACTGGGGTAATATTGGGTTATCAGGGTCGAATGGTTCAGATAATCATAGTTAGCCATTTGATCCCACTCCCGGAGCATTTTTGATATGACCATGTATTCCATTGGTGCAGCAGAAGTTAATGAGCGTAGACAAAGTGACTTTGCAGAGTTCGTTTCTATTGTTAAGGGCCGTTCGATAATCAGCGCCGCAGATTGGGGCAACGAGCGTATTGAGCTTGGATTAAGTGGTGGAGCGATGATTCGATTTTTTGGATCACCGATCAATCATTCGGAAGTTAACTTAATCCAAACGATCAACCCTGGCGAACTGCCTCCAATACTCATATCGCTTGGTGACATGCCTCAACGAGTTCCGCTGGCAACAGTGGAGAAGAAGCTGCGTGGTCTTCGAACACTCTATGCAATTTTCTTTCTTTACCACACTGACAGGCTCGAAGAACTCATCCATTTCGTGGAAGAAAACCCCGATAGAGATATTGAGCAAAGCCTTCTGTCGGAAGAAGATGCACTGCATATCGAGTCGATTTCTTATGGCTCGTGGGTCTTAGCCGTTTGGGCCAAAACAAAGGCTTCTTACAAGGCAGTATCGTCCGTCGCGGGTCTGGCGTTTGATCGTGGAAGGGAAGCTTATCTGGCGAAAATGGAGGCTGATACACGCCTTGCCCACGCCAAAGCACGACGCGAAGAAATTGCAGCAAGCAAAGATGAATTTCAGCTCAAGAAAAGCCAGCTTGACTACATGTTGAAGGTTTCCGGTCAAGTGAAATCGCCAGAGCTTCGAGCGAATCTTGAAGCAATTATGATCGATGCAACTCGCAGTCTTACTACCGGTGATCCCGACGATTCATCCAGCTACAAACGGCTTTCGAATTCAACGCCACCTCGCTCCAAGCCGTAAATGGCTAATCGGGTCGCCGGGGGGTCTCCCCCGGCTCCCACAGCACCCCGCATGCGGGTCCGCACGGGGCGCGTCCTCCGGATTGGAAAGGACAACCATAGAATGACCGCCTTCAACGCTGGTTACGCGACGCACCGCCACGAACGTTTCAGCCGGTCGGGTGCGCGGAAAAAAGGGGACGGATTTGTTTGCTGCTCAGTCCGAACTGCATCAGACGCGCGATCATCTCGATGAGAAAGGCAGGGCTAACTCGTTTGAATATTCTGCTTTCGAGTGATTGACGGATGCTCGCGCCATTCGAGTCTGCCCTCGTTCTCTCGCCCTTCCCGTCCGTCTAATTCCCCAACAAGATGCCATTGTTGGCACTGCCACTCTGCAAAATATCCTCCGAATAGGTGTAGTCGAGCTTGAAGATGATCGCTGGGGCATAGCCGGCCGCTTTGTCCAGTGTCAGGGTTCCCCAACCGCCGGTATCTTCGACATTTTGCAGGGTCGAAGCGCTCATGACGTCGGCAAAATCGATCGCCCCTGTGCAGGTAATGTCGGATGCCATGTTAGCGCTGTTCTGATTGTGAATCGTGAATTTCAGATGGCTTGAGTATTGACTGGAAGCCCCTGTCATGTCGGAGCCGACCGGTGTGACGAAGAACTTCGTCGTCCATTGGTTCGAGGCCGAGGGCTGGAATGTAAAAGGCACCGATTGATCCGTGCTGATGACACCGCCAGACTTACTGAAGTCCGGCTTTTCATCCGCCTTGGTATCGTTGAACGCCTGGTAACCCCAGGCCGATCCACTTTGGATCTCCATCACAGTGGCCTGCCCCATCAGGGTATTGGCTCCCTCCTTGGACGCGGTCTTTGTGTCCTTGTCGTAGTGATTGACCAGCAAATAGCCACGAACCGCTCGCGTCATAGATGGCAAACTGAACCGACCTTCGTAACTATCGGGATCGTTGTTCAAAGGAGAGCCATCCCCGAGCGTTCCGGAAACGTCGAAGGTCACGATATCACCTGGGTAGGTACTTCTGATGAATTCGTATTCCTGACATTCGTCGCTGTTGGCAGCGGACTTGTAAAAATACCGGTATCTCAGGTAACCGTACGTGCTGGCCATATTGGTGATACTGATCAGGGTGACTACGCTGTCCGGATTCGAAACCACGAACGGAAAAAGAAGATGATCCGCCTGGCCGAACGGACTCACGATCATTCCTGTCGTCAACGCCAAAACCTGGATTTTTTTCATCGGTTTCAAAACTCCCCTCAATCAAATCGTCGAGCCTCGATCATCGCTTGATCCAAGGCCGAGCGCCGTGGACGCTGATCGTCCTGGGCAAGGCGTGGCAGGATCCCGAGCATGCGCACCCCGAGTGGCAAGACGGAGGTTAGCGGGGGTGCGATATGCGGTCAACGCACAAGAACAGCCCTGCCAACCAAGGATGGGGCCTAGCTCGTTTTCGGCCCAAGCTCTTTCTATCGAGACGACCCCGTATCCACATTGGCCCTACACGTCATCGCAGGTGCAATCCGAGACCTGTTTGCCGTTTGATCTGAGCCATACGAACTCAGTCCGCTTCGCGCCGGGAGGATGTCGGACCCCAGCGACGATCGGCGGACCAGCGATCCTTCCAACAGGCTCGCTCAACATCATGACGCCGACCGCAACAATGGCATAAACTCTGCATTAAAAATTGTGGCACTGACCGTTATAGAGGAATGATTCGATGAAAGTTGATTCAGGAAACAGCCACCTATACGCCAACCAGCGCACACAGACTCAAACCGCCAAGACGCATGACGGCGCATCGTTCTCGGCCGCGCTGACCACCGCCACATCGAGCACGAAAGAGACCGACGCAACCCATGCTGCGCAAACGAACTTCACCACGATGACACGTCAGGAACTGCGCGATTGGGTCAATGAGAAAACCCGCAGCGGGGACATCTCGCTCGATGACAGTTTCACGTTCTTCGCAATGACACTAAAGATTCCGGCGGGCAGCACCGATGGCCGAGAGCTGGACGTCGCGAGTGATAACCAGAGATTCGATTTCATGCAAAAGGCTCGCGATGGAATCAAGGGTGCGGTATCGCGCAACGATGAGACGACCTTAAAGATGCTGGAATCGGCCCTATCGATCATGCAGCGCCAGCAGGGTCGCACCAAGGATATCGATATCAGCGCTTAAAAAACAAAAGGCCAGTTTTTCGGCCTTTGAGACAAGACCTGCCCCCGCCATCCCCCACAGATCAGCCTGAGGATGGCGTCGCGAACAGGTCGCGATAACGCCGGGGCTGGGAGCGCAGATACTGGGCGGGGGCCGAGACCGTTGCGCCGAGGTGGGCGGCGGCGTGCCAGGGCCAGCGCGGATCGTAGAGGATGGTCCGTCCCAAGGCGATCATGTCGGCGTCGCCCGTACCGACGATCCCCTCGGCCTGATCGTAATCGGTGATCAGGCCGACAGCGACAACAGGGATGCCGACGTTCGCCTTGACCGCGCGGGCGAGCGGAACCTGATAGCCGGGGCCGACCGGAATGGCCTGGTTCGGATGCAGACCGCCACTGGACACATGGATGACGCTGCATCCGCGCGCCTCCAGCGCCTGAGCGAATGCGATCGTCTGCTCGCCGTCCCAGCCGCCCTCGACCCAATCGGTGCCGGATACCCGCACGGAGACCGGCCGATCGGCGGGAAAAGCATCCCGCACGGCATCGAACACCTCAAGCGGGAAGCGCATGCGGTTTTCGAGACAACCGCCGAATTCATCCTCACGCCGATTGGACAGCGGGGAGAGGAACTGATGGAGCAGATAGCCGTGGGCGGCATGGACCTGAATGGCATCGATCCCGAGTCGCGCGGCGCGGCGGGCCGCTGCGGCAAAGGCGTCACGCACCGCAATCATCGCCTGGCGGTCGAGCGCGACCGGTGCCCTGTCGCTGGTGCCGAAAGGGACGGCGGAGGGGGCGACGGTCTGCCAGCCATTGACGTGCTCGGGCGGGAGCTGCGCCCCACCCTGCCAAGGCAGATCGGTCGATGCCTTGCGCCCGGCGTGTGCGAGCTGGATGGCGATGGGCATGTCCGACCACTTGCGAACGGCCGACAAGGTCGCGGCCATCGCGGCCTCGGTAGCATCGTCCCAGAGCCCGACATCCCCGTAAGAGATGCGGCCCTCCGGCACCACGGCGGTCGCCTCGATCGTCAGCAAGGCCGCACCCGAGAGCGCGAGCTGGCCGAGATGGATCAGGTGCCAGTCGCTCATGCAGCCATCGGTCGCGGAATACTGGCACATAGGGGCGATCACGATGCGATTGGCGAGCCTGAGCGAGCCGATCGTCAAGGGTTCGAAGAGTTTCGGTGTCTGCATTTCGATCAACCTGCGAGTCGATGAAAGATCGGGGTCGGATCCAGCCTTATAGCATCCAAGCAGGGCCTCAAGAATCGTGGAATTCCATCGGACCGCCGATTCTGCAACGCTGTTCTCGTACTAACCCGTCCGTGGCCTGAACCTCAAATTGGCATTCGGAATAAGCGATCCAGCTCACAACCCTGGGAAAAATCAGGAAGGAATGGGTGACAACAGCGAAATCGCGTTCGAGAATCGGGCGACGAAAACGCATAGCGAAACAGGCGGAGTCGCGGTCCGATCGCAGTGTCTCCGTCCCATCGAGCACCCGCATCCGATTTCGCGCCCGCCCAAACTGGGCAGGGCGCCAGGAGCGTGCCGACACCGGTTTGGATTCCATGAGGGACGCAAGGCATGTCGACAATGACCCTAGACGCGGACGACCAGGAAATCATCGAGATCTTCGCCGAAGAGGCCGAAGAGGTCCTGCAAGAGATCGATCAGAACCTAAAAGTCCTGAAGAACGACCGGCAAGACCGGAATGCACTCGGAGAAATCCGTCGCGGCTTCCATACACTCAAGGGCAGCGGCCGCATGGCCAAGGCCATGGATCTGGGCGAACTCGCCTGGAAGATGGAAAACATGTTGAACCGCGCGCTGGAGGGCAAGGTCGCGATTGGCGAGCCCATGGTGACCTTGCTGGCACGCTGCCATGGCGCCATGCCAAAGCTTGTCGATGACTTCAAGCGCCACCGGCCGTCCGACATGAACGCGGAGATGCACGCCATGATGGCGCAGGCCGACGCGATCGCGAACGGTGAAACTCAATCCGTGGCAGCCAGACGCCCGTCCGCCGCGCCATCGGGCGGCGGCGCCGACATTCAGGCCAGGCTCGACGAGCTGCAACGCATGGTCGAGCAAGCGGCCCGGCGTTCCGACGAGGCGCTCCATCGCGCCGAGATGGGCCTACAGCAATCGCGCAAGCTCGCCAACCAGCTGGATACGATTGGTGCGGAGCTTCAAGGGCAGCCGGCCGGCATCGACCTCAAACCGCTCTTCGAGCGCGTCAACACGCTGACACGGGATATGCGCGAGCTGCGTGAGCTTTCGCGAGGCGCCCAACCGACTTCAGGGACGCCGGATACGCGAGAACTGCAGCACCTCATCGACCAGCGTATCCGCGAGCGGACACACGGCAAAGACCGATCGCGCCAGGAGCTGGATGAGAGATTGGATGCCGTGCTCCAAGCCGCGCTGTCGGCGCGTCGCCTCGGCGTATGGGCTCTGACGATCGGCATTCTATTGATGCTCGCGGCCGGCGGAACAGCGGCCTACTTCTTCCTCTGACGTCTGACGGCATCAAGCCACCATGCATCGCACAGGCGAGCACGGGCGGCCACTGATGCAGCGAACCGCAAGGGGCGGCCTCGGCCGCCCCTTGCGGTGTCGCGACCGAGCGCTACCCCAGACCCGAGAGTGACGCAGGCCGAAGCGGTCTTAACGGCGGCCGGTCTGGAATCATGGTCGAGGCGTCCCAATCCAGTGTTGTAGGCGGATCAGACTGCCCAATCAGTACGAATGGGCTCGATTCATCCACGCTCGATGTTCAGGGGAGAAACGATATGAGCCAACTGATCCAAGAAACCTGCGAGGCATGCCGCGCCGACGCGCCCAAGGTGTCGGACGAGGAACTGGCGACCCTCATCAAGGACATTCCGGATTGGTCCATTGAAGTTCGCGACGGCGTCATGCAGCTCGAAAAGCGGTTCGAGTTTCCGGACTTCGCGCAGGCCCTGGCCTTTACCAACCGGGTCGGCGAGATCGCAGAAGCCGAAGGCCATCACCCCAAGCTGGTGACGGAATGGGGACAGGTCATCGTCACTTGGTGGTCGCATAAGATTCGCGGTCTACACCGCAATGATTTCATCATGGCCGCCAAGACGGACCAGCTCTGAGCGGCGCCGCTCGCGGTGAGTCGCTCAAGCGTCGCCAGGAATGTTCTCCAAGGCTGTACGGAGCCAGTCGGATGAGGCACATCAGCTTCAGCTTCTTTCGCTATCGCGTCAGTCATGTCCCCAGCGCCTTCGTGCTGATGGGTTTTCAGCGACTGTTCAAGGGCGAAGAGGCTGCGTCTGGAAATCTGAAGCTGATGGGCTGCGGCGGTGACGGCGGCTTCTCGATCCTTCCCGACCTCAAGACCTATTGCCTGGTCTGCTTGTTGGACGATCCGACTCGGATGGATGCGATTCGAAATACCCGCCTGTATCGGTGGGTCAGCAACCCTGCGGTGGAACGGCTGCATTTCCAGCTCACTCCACTGAGCGGACATGGCACCTGGGACGGTCGCGAGGTCTTCGATTACGCGGGCAAGCAGGATCCAGAGCGTCCCTTCGTCGTTCTGACCCGGGCACGGGTGAGGGCATCGCGTATCCGGGACTTCTGGCGCGCCGTGCCGCGCGTGCGAACGGATCTGCGGGAGCACCCGGAGTGTGGCTATGCGCAGGGGATCGGCGAATACCCGTTGCTGTCTCTGGCGACCTTCAGCGTCTGGGGAAACCTCGATCAGATGCGCTCGTTCGCCTACCGCGACTCGCCCCACCATGAGACCCTCCAAGCCGCGCGGCGTGACCAGTGGCTGTCGGAATCGCTCTTCGCGCGCCTGGCGCTGGAGCGAGTCGACGGCGATGTCGAGCGCTACCCGAAGCTGGAGCGACTGCTCCAGGAGCAGGATCGTCGCCCGAGACCTGCGGAACCTCTTGGTGCCTGTCGATAACCGGCCGGTCTCGTTCGGCGTGCCGGCCTCCCCCTGCCGCTATTCGGATCGAACCTGGCGTGGTTGAGAGAGCCAGCGCTGAAGGATGGCCATCAGCCGCTCCGGCTCGATCGGCTTGACGATAAAATCGCTCATGCCCGCCTCCAAGCATTCCGCACGGTCTTCGGCGAAGGCGTTCGCCGTCAGGGCGATGATGGGCACCTCGGCAGCCTGTGGCAGTCGACGGATCTGCCGAGTGGCCTCCAGCCCATCCATGACCGGCATCTGCATGTCCATCAAGATCAGGTCATAGCGATTCAGCCGCGCGAGCTCCAGCGCCTCGGCGCCATTTTCGGCCGTATCGACGATCACATTCAGGTCGGTGACGAGTCCCAGCGTGACCTCTCGATTGATCGGCTCGTCCTCGACGAGCAAAAGGCGACACCCCGCACAGCTTGTCATCGCATCGACCTGGAGCGCCCGATCGGGAGCCGTCTCGGTGTCGGTTGGCGCTAAATCGCCCCGCCGCAAGCACGCAGTCAACCAAAAGGTGCTGCCGACGCCCAGGGTACTCTCGACTCCAGCCTCGCCTCCCATCAAGCGCGCCAGCCGCTTCGTCAGAGCAAGGCCGAGTCCCGTGCCCCCGTAGCGTCGAGTGATCGACTGATCCGCCTGCTCAAAGTCGCTGAACAGCCGAGACAGTTGTTCGGCAGCGATGCCGATTCCGGTGTCCTCGACCTCGAAGCGCAGCATGAAGCTGTCGGCAAGCTCCGCTTCCAGACGCACCCGCAGCGTAATGGAGCCACTCTCGGTGAACTTGATGGCATTCGCCGCATAGTTGAGCAACGCCTGCTGGATCCGCACGGGATCCCCGATGAGACGGGTCGGCAAACGCGGGATCTGAACGCGAAGCATCAGATGCTTGGTCTCGATCCGGTCCGACAGAATCGACACGATATTGCGCATGATCGCCGGGATCTGAACCTCGGACTCATCCAGGAGCAGCTTGCCGGACTCGATCTTGGCCAGATCGAGGATCGCGTTGATGATGCCGAGCAGATGGCGTCCGGCGACCTCGATCTTGTCGAGCTGCTCGCACTGCCGCTCGGTCAAGCCAGTCTGACGCAGCAGATGGCTGAGCCCCAGAATGGCGTTCATCGGAGTGCGGATCTCGTGGCTCATGTTGGCGAGAAACGCAGACTTGGCCCGAGTGGCCGCCTCGGCCCGTTCACAAGCCTCTTCGAGCGCGTGCGTCCGAGCCTTGACCAACTCTTCGAGGTGACTGCGGTGACGCTCCAGCTCATCGGTCAGGCGCCGCTTCTCTGTAATGTCCTCCTTGACCCCCACATAGTGCGTCATCTCCCCGCTCGCCGCGCGGAGCGGCGCAATCGCGGCGAGCTCGTAATAGATCTCGCCGTTCTTGCGCCGATTGATGAACTCGCCGTGCCACATCCGACCTTGACCCAATGCCTCCCACAGCTCTTGATAGGTCTCACGGGGGGTAAGACCGGATTGCAGCAGGCGCGGGTTCTGATCCAGTACATCGCTCAATGCATAGCCGGTCGTTTGCTCGAAGGCGGCATTCACATAGGCGATGCACCCCTCCACATCGGTGATCACGACCGCCACTGGACTTTGTTCCAGGGCAAGGGCCAGCATCCGCAGGCGCGCCTGCGCGCGGCGACGCTGGACCGTGGTCCAGATCAGATTGGAGATCAGTTGGACGGTCTCGATATCCGTCTCCGTATAGTCGCTCGGCTTGTTGCCGACCCCCGTGATCATGACCACGGAGCCCTGCTCGATCACCGGAACGGAGATCATTCTCGTGAGCTCCGCGTGCCCGGACGGCAGGCCGTGCTTGTCCGGGGCGGACGCATAGTCGTTGAAGATGACGGGAGCGCGCGTGCGCAGCGCATCGGCCCAGAGACCTGCTTGGGCCACGGGATAATGACTCTCATAGACCGCCGTACAGTAGTCCTCCAAAGTCCGGCGTGACCAGGTGATCAGTTCGATGGTGGCACTGTCGTCGTTGACGAAGTGAATGAAGGCAATGCGACTTCCGGTCAGATCCTCTGCCATCTCCTGCCCGGCCTGCATGAAGGCCTTCTCATCGAGCGTGTCGGCCAGGATGGGCAAGGCGCGCAACGCCTCGGCGCGGCGGGCCAGAAACGCGAGCTGCTCGACGGACTGCTTACGCTCGGTGATGTCCTCGAAGACGGTCCCGAAGTGCTCCGGCTCCGGCGAGAAGACGCTGATTCGAAAATGCCGGCCCAACGGCTTGAAGTACCGCTCGAAGATCTGTCCCTGCCCCGTCCGCGCAACCTGCGCGTAGCGTTCGAGAAAGGGCGCAGAACCTGTACCGTAGGCGACCGAGGCCAGCCGACCGACGACCGCCTCCCGCGTGAGGCCGGTCTGACGTTCAAAGGTGGGATTGACGTCGAGAATGAGGTAGTCCTGCGGACGACCGGCGGCGTCATAGACCAGCCGATGCAAGGCCATGCCTTCCGACATCGCCGTAAAGGCCGCCTGAAAGCGCGCTTCCGAGGCGGCTTCCTGCTGCTGCGCCTCCTTCTGGGCGGAAATGTCTTCGAAGAAGACGCCGACGCATTCAATCGCACCGCTCGCAGGATCGCGAATCGGAACCACGCTGACGTTGACCCAGACGTGTGCCGCACGCTGGGGATTGAGCACCCCCATGACGATGGGACCCACCAGCTCGCCGGTGCGCAATGCAACCATCACCGGATGCTCATCATCGGGGAAGGGTGAGCCATCCTCGCGGATGGCTTGCCAACGTGCGTCGGCCGCGTGGATACCACGCATCTGCTCAAGGGACAGGCCGAGAATCCGCTCGGCCGCAGGATTGGCAGCCGTGATCTCGCCGAGGACATTCTGAAAGACGACACCCAACGGTACGCTATCGAGCACCAGATCGGTGCGCGGATAACACGGCCGTTTACACCGACCGTCAAAGAAACCAGTACTCATGAAGCCTCATCCGAAGTTTGGGGCAAAGCACCAACTCCGGTGCGACTTAGGCAAGCACCCACTCCGGTGCGATTTAGGGATGAAAAGTTTACGCGAATAGATTAGGGCATGGCTGTAGGCGCACATTGTTCGTACTTCGGGCAACTGAGGTGCGAATACATTCGCACCTGCGACAATCGGGAAACTGTTGCTGGACGATTCTTTGCGTCGAGACCCTTGGGCGGGGATCAGGCCGCTCTTTCATCCATGTGAACCGCCGCTGTCGACGCGTAAATCCAGATCGGCTATCAGGACTTGGACCACCCGCTCCTCCTCGATGACCTGTCCGCGCTCCTGCATCGCCCGGCCAAGCTCCGGATCCCAGTCGGCGGCGACCACCTCCTCGGTCAAGGGCTTGCCCGAATCCTCCGCCTCCAGATAATCCGCCGCGCCCATGCGCCAGGGGATCGCGCCGTGACGGCCGATGATGCCGTTGGCGATGCGGATGCCGGGCCAATCGAAATCGCCGTGGTATCTGAGCCGGATCCCGGCTGCGGCGAGCTGATTCAGCAGCGTGACGACCGCCGCGCTGGGCTGCCCCCGGGTGCAGATCAATGGGGCACAGTCCGCACCCAAGGCGTTGGCGGCTTCGGCGACGACGGCCGGGTTCTCGCAGATGGAGACGGGCGTCGCGCACGGTGCCCAGACCGGCGGGTCTCTCAGCAGCTGTCTCAGGGTGAGATAGATGGGCTCGCCGCTGTCGGCGGCGGCATCGACGATGGACGCGGTCGCGCCACCGGTCTCGACGCGCAGATTCAGGGCCAGGACGCTGCTGGTGATACCGCCGCCGACCAGGACGCCGGCGGAGGCCCAGAGCGCGTCGCTGGAATCCGACTGCTCGTCGGCATTCAGGGCGCGTCTGACCAGGGTGGCCACGGGCCGGCCCTCGTCGAGGCCATGGGCGTCGCCGAGACATTCGGCCGCCAGCGCGCTCAGGGTCTTGCCCCGCTGAGGGAGACATTGGAGCACGCCCAGGGCTTGACTCAGGAGCCTCTCAGCCAGAACAGGATCCTGACCCGCGAGCCGCTTCAACAGACCCTCGCGCTCCAAGGCCGCCAGCCATGCGCCCGCCCCCAGTCGTTCCACTTCCGCGCTCTGGCTATCGAAGACCCGCCGCCAGGCCCGCTCTCGCTCCTCACGCTCCAGGCTCGGATTGCGCAAGGGGCCGCCGAGGCTTTCGAAGGCCGAGCGTAGATTTGGGGCCAAAGCGGCACGCCTCAGGGTGTCTTCCAGCTGCCCCAAGGACAAAACGAGGCGCGCGCCCGTACTGGGTCTCCGCCCCAGCAGCTCGTCCAGCGCCCGGCGCTCCTGCTCGGTCGGATCGGCGATGGAGACCCGCTCCGCACCGCCGCGCTCCAGCCCGCTCCGGACGGCCCGCAGGACGCGTTCGAGCTCCGGGCGATCCAGAAGGGACCGGAGCCGCGGTAGATCGACCCCGGAAGGGTCAGAACAGGCTTTGCTGCGGGTCATGCTCGTCGCCTTCCGCGAGTACCGTCTCCTCGGCGACCGGCGCCTCCATCGGCGGCGGCTCCTCGGGACGGCGCTGGGATCCGTCCCAGGTCCAGCGGGAGAGATAGACCGCGTCGATGCCTTCGTGACGCACCAGCTGGGCGATGGCCAGACCTGGGACCTCCGCGTAGCAGCCCCATTCGCGCTCGCTGGTGAGCATGAAATCCAGGTCGAACTGGGCCATGAGCCCCAGACACTTGGCGCGCGAGTCGTCGTCGATGCCGGCGAAGGCCTCGTCGAGCATCACCAGGCGCGGGGCCTCGGGGGCGGCGCTGCCGTAGTGGCTGGAGGCGGCGGCGAACAGGGGCAATGTGACCACCAGGGCGCGCTCGCCGCCGGAGGCGGGTCCGTAGGCGGGACGCCAGCGTCCGCCCTGCCAGCGCTCGACGGTGAAGCGGTGCCAGCGGCGATAGTCCAGTGCATGGGCCAGATGCTGGATCAGGGTGCCGCCGTCGTCGGACTGGCGGACCTCGTCGATGCGCCGCTGCAGGAACTCGCCCACCGCGCTGCGATCGTCATTGGACCAAGCGGCGACGGTCTGGCGCAGCAGGCGCTTGCGGGCCTCGGCGAGACCGGCCGGCGCCGCGCCGGATTCCTCGTCCAGGGGCACCCAGGCCAGGCGCAGCTTCATGCCGGTGCTGGTGGGACGATTCTCCAGCTCCTGGTTGATGCGCTCCACCATGCGTTCTCCGTCGCCGATGAGCTGCTGCAGATGGGTGGCCACGTCGCTCATCAGATGGGCCTCGAGCAGCTCGCGCTCCTTGGCGTCGAGCAGGGCCTTGCGCTCGGCGACCTCGGCATCCAGGCTCTCGGCCAGCGCGTCCGGTCCGCAGGGACGGGACTGGAAGATGACGCGCACCAGCAGCAGCTCGCCGTCCTGCTCGATATGGGCCGAATGGTTGTAGCGCGAGAGGGTCTGCTGCAGGGGCTGGAAGCGGTCGTAGAGCCCCTGCTGCTGACGGCGCCAGGCGATGTCGTCGTGGTCCACCGCGCTCAGGCTCTGCTCCATCTGCCGAGCCAGACGCACCGCCGGATCCACCGGCCAGGGGGTGTCACGCTCAGGGGCCTCCAGCCCAGGGGTGGCGATGCGCAGCAGACCGACCCGGGTAAAGCCGGCCAGGACGTCGATGGCCTCGCGGCGTTCCCGGTCGCGCTCCTGGAGGCTGGCGGTGAGCGCGGTGTGGCGCTCGACGAGACGGCTGGCCTCCGAGATGGCCTCGGCGTGCTTGACGCGATTAACCTTGTGCTGCTCCTCGAGGTCGCGGATGTGCTCCTCGGTCTCGCGGATGCGCCGCTGCAGCTGCTCGACGCTGTCCCCGAGGGTCTCGCGCAATGTGTGCCAGATCTCCTCGGCCTCGCGCTGCTCGCGCTTGGCCCGATCCAGCTCGTCCTCCTGCTCGGCGCGGCGCTCGGCCAGCTCGGCGACCTGCTCCGCCAGTTCGCGGACCCTCTGCAGTCGGTCCCAATGATGGCGCAGGCTGGGCCAGAAGCCCGCCGCCAGATGCTCGTACCGGGTCAGGGCCTCGCCGATCCCGTCGAGACCCGCCGCATCCGCGGGCAGGTCCAGGTCGAGCGCGGTCGTGTCGCGGGCCTCCCGACAGCGCTCGGTGGCGGTCCGGCTCCGCCCCAGGATGCCGCTCAGATGCGCGACCTCCTCCCGGCTCTTGACCAGACGCTCGCGCAGGTCGTCGTGACGCTGATGGGCCGACCGCACCCCCTGATCGCTCGGAAGGCCATGCCATTCGCGCTCCAGGCTCGCCAGCCGCTCGGCCAGCCGCTCGATCTCCTCGTCCAGCGTCTGGATCTGTCCCTGCAGCTCTTCCAGAGTCTCGGCGATCTCCTGCAGACGCCGCCGCCGGGCCGCCTCGCGCGCCGCATGACCGATATAGGCCGGCTCGGGCTTGCCCCAGACGCCGGATGCGGGGCCGAGACACCAGCGTCCTGCCCCGTCGACCCAGGCCGGATGCCCCTGCTCGCCCCAACCGATGCCGGCCAGGATGCCGGCCACCGTCTCCGGCGCAACCCGGCTCGCGGCGGCGTCGCTGGGATCGATGGCGATCGCGAGGACCTCGCCCAGACTCCGGGGTGCGAGCGCGATCGGCCCGAGCAACCGGTCCCAGGTCGTGCCGTCCCAGAGGGTTCCGTCGGGCATGACCCAGGCATCCAGCAGACCGCTCGACTCCAGGGCGGCCTCGAGCCCCGCCCGCTCGCCGGCCGTCAGGGCATCGGCGAAATCCACCAGCTGCCACAGAGGGGCACCCTCCCGGTCCAGGCGCGCCCCCGGATCCCGGGTATAGGGGACCGGCGGCTCGGCCAGTTCGCCCTGCTCGATCCGGCCCCGCTCCTCTTCGAGCGCGGCGACGGCGGCCCCGGCCTCGGCGCGGGCACGCACGGCCGCCTCCCTGGCGCTGCGCAGGGCGTCCCGCGCGGCGTCGTAGCTTCGCAGCAGGGCGCGAACCGCCGGATCGTCGCCGGACAGTGACGCGCACCAGTCCCCGAGCTCGGCGAGCAGGGACTCCGAATCGTCCAGCCGCAGCTCGCGATGGGTCTCCAGGGCGTGACGCAGGGCCGAAACCAGCGCCGCGCCTTCCTGCTCGACGGCCTCGGCCGCCTGGGCGCGGTCCTGATCCAGACGCTCCATGGCCTCGATGGCCTGCTCGCGACGCTCCCGGTCGTGGGTCTCCTGCCGCTCGGCCTCTTCCAGCGCCCGGATGAGACCACGGAGCCGGGCGATGGCCTCCTTGCGGCGGCGAACCTCGGCCTGAACGGCCTCGGCGGCCCTGCCGATGGCGGGATCCGAGCCGGATCGCGGATCCGGACCGCCGTCGGGCAGCCCCAATGGGTCGAGCGCGGCCTCATGGGCACGGGCGATGCCGGCGATGCGCGCCGGCTCCAACCAGACGTCCAGCTCGCGCACCCGCTTCTCGCTCTCCTCGGCGCAGGTCTGCCGGTCCTCGGCCAGACGCGCCTCCTGACGATTGGCGTCGGCGACCAGGCGCTCCAGCTTGTCCTGCAGGGTCTGACAGAATCGGCGACGTTCGGCAGCGCGGGACGCGGCCTCCTCGAGCCGGTTGGCGTCGCGCATCTCGGGGCTGTCGCGCAACGTCTGCAGCTGGGTCCGGCCCTGCCCGAGCTTGCGGTCGAGGAACTCCTGGCGCGTTTCCTCGTGGCGCCTGGCCGCCTCGGCCTCGGTCAGGGCCTGGGCGGTCTCGCGCAGCTCGCCGCCGATCCGCTCCCAGACGCTCTGGGCCTGACGCACCGCCTGCGCCCGGCGCCGGGCCGCCACGGCACAGTAGCCGCGGTAATGCTGGAGGAACTCGCCCACCGAGGCGCGGGCCTCGTTGAGCCCGTCCAGGGTGTTGCGCTCCTCCTCGAGGTTGCGGAAGGCGTCCGCCACGTCGTTGAGCACGGCCTGATCCAGGGGCGGCAGCGCCTCGGTCAGGGCCGAGGACAGGGCCCTCTCGTCCGGACGCTTGGAGAGCTGGGGCTGGCGCAGCTGGATCAGCAGATTGAGCAATGCCTCGAAGCGCTGCGGACCGAGCCGGAAGAGCCGCTCGTCGACCCGGGCGCGGTACTGGGCGGAGCTGGTGTGCAGCTCGCCCCGATCGCCCAGCGCCTCGAGCAGCCGGTCCCGGGACAGGGCACGGCCGTTGCCGTCCACCAGCCTCAGATCGCGGCGCACGCGCTGGGGCGTGATGAAGAACCAGCGCTCCGGCGCACCGCGCCCGGCGACGGCGCGCATGCCGCAGCCCAGGGTGCAGAATTCGGGCGTGCCATCATTGTCCCGGCCGAATTCCATCCAGACGTAGCCCAGACGCTCCTGATATTGACCGCCGAGCAGCAGGTTCCACTCCATGCGCTTGCCGGGATCGCCGTCCGGCTCGACGCGCGAGGGGATCAGCTGGCCGTCCAGCAGGAAGGGCAGCGTCATGGCCAGGATCTTGGACTTGCCGGTCCCGTTGTTGCCGCGCAGCAGCAGGTTGCCGTCCCGAAGCCAGATCTCCTCGTCGTCGTAGTAGAAGAGGTCGACCAGGCCCAGTCGCAGAGGCTGCCAGCGGGGGCGTAGGGGCAAGGGGGCGTCGTGGATCTCGGTCATCGATTGGGGGAGCCTTTGAACCGCAAAGGCGCGAAGGGTACGAAGGGATTCAATCTGTTGCCTGCAAGGGGTCGCAAAGCGGACATGATAGAGGGGTTCACCGGCCTCGAACAGCAGGTCGAGCGGTCGGGGCCGGCGGTTGCCATCCCAGCCCGATCTCCGCCGCGATCACCGCCAGACGCTTGTCCCGCGTCCATAGAACCGCGTCGCCCGCCAGAGCGGTCGATTGTGTATCGGCCTTGCCGTGCAAGGCCACGAAACGCAAGCAGCCTGGCCCGCTATCAGGTGCTCCACTGGAGTACAATCACCTCCGATTCATCCTCGACGCACCAGGCAGTTCGCACTGGTCTTGAACAACGTCCAGTTCCGCGATGGAGAGCCAGTCACCGATCAGTCAGGCCGCGTCGCTGCCTGAAGACCGAACGCCCGATGTGGCAGTCACTCTGGCCATCACCGACCGAGTCCAGCGGACTGTCCACTGTGACGATCTCGTCTCCCGCCCTCCCCCTGCCGACTCGATCATCGGCGCACATCCTCGCCGGCAGCAGACGAGCGAAGCGCCGATCGACCGCGTTTCCCGTCCAGGCCAAGGATGGCCCGGCGTTTTCAGGCGCC